>JANOJK010001119.1:0-6222 GCA_031408165.1 Acidobacteriota bacterium
CCCGCTCGGGCTCGGGCGCGAGCGACGCCAACCGGAGCGTGTTCGACGAAGTGTCGGCGGGTCTCGGGGCCGTCGGCGACGTGGTGGCGGCCTATCACCACGTCGCCACCGAGCTCGAGCAGCACCCGCACGACGCCGCGCGGCTGGAGCGCCTCTCGGAGCTGCAACAGCGTCTCGAGCGCGAAGACGGCTGGAGCGTGGAGCAGCGGGTCGAGCTGGTGATCGCGAAGCTCGGCCTGCCGGCGGATCGCCCGGTCGCGGAACTCTCGGGCGGCTGGCGCCGGCGGACGCTGCTCGCCAGGGCGCTCGTATCCGACCCGGACCTCCTGCTCCTCGACGAACCCACCAACCATCTCGATATCGACGCGATCCGGTGGGTCGAGGAGTTCCTCCGCGACTTCAAGGGGGCGGTCCTCTTCGTCACGCACGATCGCGCCTTTCTCGCCAACCTCGCGACACGCATCGTGGACCTCGATCGCGGGTCGCTCACGTCCTGGCCCGGCTCGTATGCCGTGTATCTCGAGAAGAAGGCCGCGGCGCTCGAGACCGAGGCGCGCGATCTCGGCCGCCTCGACAAGAAACTGGCGCAGGAGGAGGTCTGGCTGCGCCAGGGGGTGAAGGCGCGGCGCACACGCAACGAAGGACGCGTGAAGGCGCTGATGGCGCTGCGCGCCGAGCGCGCCGCCCACCGCTCGCAGGCCGGCGCGTCCCGCATGTCGGTCGACACCGCGGACGCGACCGGCAAGATGGTGTTCGAGGCCAAGCGCGTCGGCAAGTCCTACGGCGGCGCGGTCGTCATCCGCGACTACTCCCAGCGCATCCTGCGCGGCGATCGCGTGGGCCTCATCGGCCCCAACGGCTCCGGCAAGACCACGATCCTGCGGCTGCTGGTGGGGGAGCTCGAGCCCGACGCGGGCACCATCCGCCACGGCACGCGCCTCGAGATCGCCTACTTCGATCAGCAGCGCGAGCAGCTCGACCCCGAGCGCACCGTGGCCGACACGATCAACGACGGCAACGACACCGTGGTCGTCAACGGTCAGCCCAAGCACGTCATGGGCTACCTGGCGGAGTTCCTGTTCCCCAAAGAGCGCGCGCAGTCGCCGGTCAAGTCGCTGTCGGGCGGGGAGCGCAACCGTCTGCTGCTCGCACGCCTGTTCGCGCGTCCGGCCAACGTGCTCGTCCTCGACGAGCCGACCAACGATCTCGACATCGAGACGCTCGAGCTGCTCGAGGAACTGGTGAGCAACTTCCCGGGGACCGTGCTGCTCGTGAGCCACGATCGCGTCTTCCTGGACCGGGTCGTCACGAGCACGCTCGGGTTCGAGGGGGGCGGACGGGTCGTCGAATACGTCGGGGGGTACGAGGATTACGTGCGGCAGAAACGCCTGGGCGATTCCCGCATGCAGACTGGGGACCGGAGCGGCGGGCTTGCCCCGCCCAAGCCGCTCCGGGAAGGCGGGCGGAAGCCGCCGCGCGGCGAAGGCGGGTCGCAGCCGGGAGGCGGCAGTGCCCGGGCACCCGCGCGGATCGACACGACACCCGCGCTCGTCGCGAAGCCGGCGCGCGCGCCAAAGCGCTCGTTCAAGGAGCAGCGCGAACTGGAGGCGCTGCCCAGCCGGATTGCGACGCTCGAAGCCGAGCAGTCGCGCCTGAGGGAAGAGGCCGCGTCGCCCGACTTCTATAAGTCTGGCGCCAGCCGGATCAAGACGGTGCTGGCGCGGATCGAGAGCGTGCAGCTGGATCTCGACGAGGTGCTCGAGCGGTGGGTGGAGCTGGACGGCCAGTGAAGATTCGCCACACACCGACTCTCGGGTTTCACTGGTCGGTTTGAGGCGAAGCTTCACTGGGACACTGGTTGCAAAACCGCTGCTGCAGGAGGAAGGCCACCATTTGCGCCGTGGCCGGCACGAAAAACCTGCACTTCACGGCCACTCTGCAAACGGTGGCCTCCCTCCCGACTCTCCGGGTCCGGTTTTGAAACCACTTCCAGGGGCCAGGCGGACGACACGGTAGACGCAGCCGTGCTGACGCGTGGGACGGCACCGCCCGCGCCTGGAGTGATATGGTAATATGGCATCGGTATGGTCAAGGTCACCTTTACGGTCGATGAGGCGACGGTGCGGACGCTGAGGGCGATGGCCGAGCACCTGCACAAGCCGCAGAGCCTTGTCGTGCGTGAGGCCGTCGCGGAGTACGCGGGCCGCGCCGACCGGCTCACCCAGGCCGAGCGCCGCCGCATGCTCGCCGCGATCGACGAGATGGCGACGCGCCCGCCCACCCGGCCGCAGGCCGAGGTGGTACGGGAGATTCGCGACATCCGCCGAGCCAGGCGCCACGGTGGACGCCGGCATCCCGACCGATGATCCACCTGGATACCTCGGCCCTGATCGGGTCGCTCGCAGGCCAGCGCACCGCGCTTCCGGTCCTCCGGCGCTGGATCGCGGACCACACCCGCCTGGGGGTCTGCACCATCGTCCTCTACGAGTGGTGGCGTGGATCGAGGACCGCCGACGAGCTCTCTTACCAGGAACTGCTGCTGCCGGTGCGGACGGCCGTTACCTTCGGCGCGCGCGAGGCCCGGATCGCCGCGGAGATTTACCTGCAGTTGAAACGGCCGCGGACGCGCGCCGCCGACATCGCGATCGCCGCCTGCGCGATCGCGCAGGATGCGGCGCTCTGGACGCTCAACCCCCGCGACTTCCACGACATTCCCGGCCTCCAGATCGCAGGCCGCTAAGGCAGAAGGCAGAAGGCAGAAGGCAGAAGGCAGAAGCCACGGTTGTAAGATACGGCGCGTGCCCCAGGTCACCATCGAGAACCCCATCCTGAATGCGGCGTTCGCCGCGCCGACCCGTCACTTCAAGTTCGACGACGAGGGGATCACGACGGAGATCGAGGAGAAACGGCGGACCAGCACGTTCTTCATGCCGATCGCTCGAGCCCGGAAGAAGGGGGAGCAGGCCCACTTCGACACCGAGTGGACCAACGATCGGATGCACCCGAACACGGAAATCAACCGGATCCGCGACCGCGTCGATCGGTGGCGCCAGGGCGGGTACGTGGATGTCACGCCGACGACCCGGCGGTTGCTGGCGTACTGGACCAACCCGGCGCGGGAGAAGCGGCTGTTCTTCTGCCAGATCGAAGCGGTGGAGACGGCGATTTACCTGGCGGAGGTGGCGGCGCGTTACGGCGACGCCTGGATCGCGAACTACCTCCGCGATCGCAACGCGGAGTACAACGCGGGCCTTCCGAGGATCGCCTTCAAGATGGCGACCGGCAGCGGCAAGACCGTCGTGATGGCCATGCTGATGGCATGGCAGGCGCTGAACAAGCTCGAGAACCGGCAGGACGCGCGCTTCACCGACACGTTCCTGATCGTCACGCCCGGCATCACGATCCGCGATCGCCTTCGCGTCCTGCTCCCCACCGATCCCGACAACTACTACCGCGAGCGCGACGTGCTCCCACCGGATCTGCTGGAGCGGCTCGGCCAGGCGCGCATCACGATCACCAACTACCACGCCTTCCTCCCGCGCGAGAAAGGCGACGCCGCGCGGCTGACCAAGGCGATCCTCGCGCGCGGGGAACAGAACGCGTTTCAGGAGACGCCGGATCAGATGGTCCGGCGGGTCTGCCGCGATCTCTCGGGCAAGAAGAACATCATCGTCATCAACGACGAGGCCCACCACTGTTACTGGAGCAAGCCGGACGCCGAGACCGAGGCGCTGTCGGCCGAGGATCGCGCCGACGCGAAGCGGCGCAACGAGGACGCGCGCGTCTGGAGCTCCGGCGTGCTCGCGGTGCAGCGCAAGATCGGCGTGCGGGCGGTCTACGATCTGTCGGCGACGCCGTTCTTCCTGAGCGGCTCCGGGTACGGCGAAGGCAAGCTGTTCCCGTGGGTGGTCTCGGATTTTTCGCTCATCGACGCCATCGAGTCCGGCATCGTCAAGATTCCCCGCGTGCCGATCGCCGACGACTCGATGACGGGGGAGCTGCCGACCTACCGCAACATCTGGCTGCGCATCAGAGACGACCTGCCGAAAAAGGGGCGCAAGGCGGAGGCGTTCGTCGGTGAGCCCAAGCTGCCGGGCGCTCTGGAGGGGGCTCTGCTCAGCCTGTATGGGCACTATGAGAAGGCGTTCCGGCAGTGGGAGCGCAGCGACACTGCCCGCGCCCGTGGCCAGACGCCGCCCGTCTTCGTCGTGGTGTGCAGCAACACCACCGTCTCGAAGCTCGTGTTCGACTGGGTTGCCGGATGGGACACTGGCCGAACACATCCCGACGGCGCGCCGCTGGCGGCCGCCGGGCACCTGTCGCTGTTCGCCAACGTGGACCACGACCGATGGACGGCACAACCGAACAGCATCCTGGTGGATTCCCAGCAGCTCGAGTCCGGCGACGCGATGAGCGCGGAGTTCAAGAAGCTGGCGGCGACGGAAATCGAGGAGTTCAAGGCGGACTACCGCGCGCGCTTCCCCGGACGCAGCGCCGACGATCTCACCGATGAAGATCTGCTGCGCGAGGTAATGAACACGGTGGGCAAGGCGGGGAAGCTCGGCGAGCACATCCGCTGCGTGGTCTCCGTGTCGATGTTGACCGAGGGCTGGGACGCCAACACCGTCACCCACATCCTCGGGATTCGCGCGTTCGGGACGCAACTCCTGTGCGAGCAGGTCGTCGGGCGCGGCTTGCGCCGCATGAGTTACGTCGCGGACGATCGTGGGTTCTTCGCGCCGGAGTACGCCGAGGTCTACGGCGTCCCGTTCTCGTTTCTGCCGTGCTCCGGTGCCGGTGCGGATCCGAAACCCGGTCCGCCGGTCACCCACGTACGTGCGATGGAGGACCGGATCGATCGCGCGATCCGCTTCCCGCGCGTGCAGGGCTACAAGTACGAGTTCGAGACCGAACGGCTGCAGGCGCGGTTCTCGGACGACTCGCGCTACGCCCTGTCCACCGAGGACATCCCGACCTGGACCGAGAGCGCGCCGATCGTCGGTGAAAAGACCATTCACAAGCTCGACGATCTGAAAGAGCGGCGGGTGAGCGAGGTCGCGTTCCTGCTCGCCAAGCTCACCCTGGAGAAGTACTTCCGCGCCGAGGCCGAACCTGTGGAGGCGGATCCGAATTCCCCTCAGGCCGGCCGCGTAGCGCAGGGCTTCAGCCCGGCCTCAGGCCATCGGTTCGACGCCGAGGTCAAGTTCTGGCTATTCCCGCAGGTTCTCGAGATCAGTCGCCGCTGGCTGCGGGAGTGCGTCACCTGCAAGGACAACACCTTTCCGCAGCTGCTGCTCCTGCTCGAGTTCGCGCACGATGCCGCGGACCGCATCTACGCCTCGATCGTGGCGGGCGCCGCGGGCACGCCGTTCTTGAAGCCGCTCCTGCGGGCCGGGGCTCCAGAGGGATCGACCCGCTACGTCGGCTTCGATACGGCGAAGACCGTGTTCGCCACCGCCGCCGGCAAGTGCCATGTGTCGCACGTCGCCGAGGACAGCGGCTGGGAATCGAAGATGGCACAGACCCTCGAGTCGATGACGGAGGTCCAGAGCTACGTCAAGAACCAGGGGCTCCAGTTCACGATTCCGTACTCGCTGAACGGCGAAGAGAAGCAGTATTTCCCGGACTTCCTGGTCCGGGTTGGTGATCTGACGTTGATCGTCGAGGTCACCGGGGAAGGTCGCAAGGACAAGGCGGCGAAGGTGGCAGCAGCGCGGAACCTGTGGATCCCGGCCGTCAACAATCACGGCGGGTTCGGGCGGTGGGGTTTCGTCGAAGTGACGGACCCGTGGGACGCGCTGGCGACGATTCGCGCCGCGGTGGCCCAGGGAGCCCGTCCGGTCAGCGCCGGCTAGCGCGTCCTCCTGCCCGTCCTTTTGCCGTATGATCGTTTTGACCCACGGCTCTGGAGCAGGAACTCGACATATATAGGGCAAAGCTGGCCGATTGGACCGAACACGAAGGCAAGTTCGTGCTCATCCACGGGGCCGACGTGGTCGATTTCTATTCGAGCTACGAGGACGCCATCAAGGTCGGTGATGCGAGATTCGGTCTCGAGCCGTTTCTGGTGAAGCAAGTCAGCCGGATGGAGCCGGTCCAGTTTGTGTCCCGGCTGACGGCGCCTCAGAGTTTCGGTCACGCTGGATAGTCCCCTCATTGCCGCATTTCACACTGCAGCTTGGCCCCGAGGGCCCTATGGTGAATGCGATGCTCGCGGTCAGC
>JANOJK010001126.1:0-4953 GCA_031408165.1 Acidobacteriota bacterium
CCCGCGGCGAGCAGTCGTGTAGCTATGCAGCATGCTGGCAAGCTTCCTCATGAGCTGGTAGCGGAAACGCCTAAGACGCGCCATTCATGGAGTGCCTGGGCATTCGAAGAACGGCGTGCCGATTTTTTGGGTTCGGGCGGATCGAGCCGCCAGTCTCCTTTAAGGCAAGGATGCGACCACGACTGAAAACGGCTGAATTGCTGAGGAAACGGATCAGTGCAGGATTACATGACTCAGCAGGGTAACAGGGGGACAACTCAGCTATTTGTAGTACTTACACGACTCGACACTAGAGTGCCGGCCAAATGAGGTGTATTCAAATACCGACGAGTTGTGAATGACGACAATACAAATCGAGGGCGCCAGAATTGTAACCGGGTGAGGTGTGGCCTGTAGCATATGGAGACAGATAAACCTACCGGCGCGTCATTTGCACTGCTGCATTCTGATACAGATACAGACGATGCCGATGACCCGCCTCAACATTGCGATTGTCGCCCCCTCGATGGAAATCCTGGGGGGGCAAGCCGTGCAGGCCGCCCGGCTGCTGCGTTCGTGGCGGGACGACCCCGAGGTCCACGCGTGGCTCGTTCCAATCAATCCCTCGCCCCCGGCGCCCTTTCGATGGACGGTCAACGTCAAGTACCTGCGCACCGTCGCGACGCAGTTGACGTACTGGCCGTCGCTCGTGAGGGAACTCCGCAAGGCGGACGTTGTCCACGTGTTCTCCGCCTCGTACTTCTCGTTCCTGCTCGCGCCCCTGCCCGCGGTCCTCATCGCGAGGCTGCTGGGGAAGCCGGTCGTCATGAACTACCGGAGCGGCGAGGCCCCGGATCATCTGAAGCGCTCCGGCCTCGCGCGCGCGACACTCCGGAACGTGGCCCGTAACGCCGTGCCGTCACGATTCCTCCAGGAGGTCTTCGCGACATTCGGCATCCAGGCCGACATCATTCCGAACATCGTCGACGTCGAGCGCTTCCGCTTCCGGCGGCGCGAGCGGCTGCGGCCGCGGATGCTCTCCACGCGCAACTTCGAGCCGCTCTACAACCTGCCCTGCACGTTGAGAGCGTTCCGCCTCGTGCAGGATCGGTTTCCCGACGCGCACCTGACGCTCGTCGGCGCCGGGTCCCAGGATGCGGAGATCCGCAGGATGGCGGAGGCGCTGCGGCTCGAACACGTGACATTTGCCGGGCGCGTCCCGCCCGACGACATCTGGCGCTACTATGCGGAGGCGGATCTGTATCTACAGACTCCCAACATCGACAACATGCCCGCGTCGGTGCTGGAGGCGTTCGCCAGCGGCTGCCCGGTGGTCGCGACAAACGCCGGGGGTGTGCCGGCCATTCTCACCGATGGGCTGCACGGCTTGCTCGTCCCTTGCAACGACCACCAGGCCGCCGCCGCTGCGATCGTCCGGCTGCTCGAGGACCCGGCGCTCGCCCGCCGGGTCGCGGACGCCGCGCTCGACACGTGCGCGCGGTACCAATGGTCATCGGTGCGCGCGCAGTGGGTCGCGCTCTATCGGCGCCTGGTCCGCCCCCACGCGCTTGGCGCCGCGACCCCCGCATGAGCGCGCGCTCCGCCGTGGGTCGACTGGCGGAGATGGACGGCGAAGAGATCCGGTTCCGGCTGGCCTGCGAAGCGCGGAAGATCGCGGGCCGGCTCCGCTACGCCATCCATCCCCCGCAATGGGATCGGGCTGCGATCGCCGGCGTCCTGGACGCCGACGCGGGACCGCTCGTCGCGCGCGCGCGCGATGCCGCGCGGCGTCAGGACTATCTCGCAGCGCACCGGGCGCTCGCCGAACACTTCCGGACGCGGGCGTCAACGTGGCCCCTTCAGGCCCACCGGCGCGACAGCCTGGCTCTCGAGATCCGTGAACGATTCCCCGAGGCGGTCCTGGCGGCGCGGACGCGCGCGGACCGCATCATCGAGGGGCGGCATGACCTGCTCGGATACCGGGACCTCCGGCTTGGCAATCCGCCGGACTGGCACGCCGACCGGGTCCACGATCGCACCGCCCCGGCGGCGCACTGGGCGGCCGTGCCGTACCTGGATCCCGCGTCCGGCGACCACAAGATCATCTGGGAAACCAATCGGCATCAGTACTTCCTTGCGCTCGGATCGGCTTATTGGCTGACGGGCGAACGGAGCTACCGCGATACGTTCATCGCGCACCTCGAGGACTGGCTGCGCGCGAATCCTCCGATGCGTGGCGTGAACTGGGCGAGCATGCTGGAACTCGCCTTCCGCAGCCTGTCATGGACGTGGGCGGTTGAATTCTTCGCGGCGGATGCCGAGGATGATGCGACGCCGTGGCTGCTCGATCTCCTGGTGTCGCTCGACCGCCAGCTCACCCACGTCGCGCACAATCTTTCCAGCTATTTCAGTCCCAACACGCACCTGTCCGGTGAAGGGCTGGCCCTCTACGCCGTCTCGACGGCGTTTCCCGAGTTGCGGCGCAGCCGCCGGCGCGCGGCCGCCGGCCGGGACGTCCTCCTGCACGAGGTACAGAACCAGGTACGCCCCGACGGCGGCCACGTCGAGTTGTCATCGCACTATCACCGCTACTCGACCGATTTCTACCTGCTGGCTCTGATGGTCGGGCGCGCGGCCGGCGATACCGCCGCCGCACCGTTCGAACAGGCCGCCCGGAAGCAGGCGACCTACCTGCGGACCATCGCCGACGACCGCGGACGCCTCCCGCTCATCGGCGACGACGACGGCGGGCAACTGTTCAGATTCGGGGGCGCGACACCGGCCGACGCGTCGGTGAGTCTGGCCGTGGCGGCATCGCTCCTCGAAGACCCGGCCCTGTCTCCCGTGGCCGCGTCCGCGGAAGCCTGGTGGATCCTCGGAGGCCCTCCGGCCGCATCGGAGGCGAGCCGCGTGACGCTCTGGCCGTCGCGAGTGCTTCCCGACAGCGGTTATATGGTGTCGCGCTCGGCAGAGGGGCACATGGTGTTCGACGCCGGTCCTCACGGGTTCCGCAACGGCGGTCATGCGCATGCCGACGCGCTCTCGATCGTGCTGACCGTCGGCGGAGACCCGCTACTCGTCGACCCGGGGACGGCCACCTACACCATGGACGGCGAGGTGCGGGACCGGTTCCGCTCCGCGCGCATGCACAACACGGTGGTTCTGGACGGCCGGGATCACGCGACCCCGAACGGCCCCTTTCATTGGCGCACGCGGACTGACGCCTGGTTCCTCGTCGCACGAGTCGGAGCCGGGATGGACTTCGCTGTCGGGACTCGCCGCGCGAGTGGTCCGCGACACCACATCCGCGCGGTGCTGGCGCTGCACGGCACCGGCTGGCTCGTCGTCGATCGAGTGATCACGAATGCGCCGACCGAGGCGGAGGCCTGGTGGCACCTGCACCCGGACTGGCGGGCGGACATTCGAGATCGCACGGTCGAAATCGAGCACGTCTCGGGCCGCCGGCTCGCGCTCGCGACGACGGCACAGCGCGTGGCTCTCGTGCAGGATCCGGCGCTGTCCTCATACGCGCCCGAGTACGGTCGAATCGAGCGGGCCGCGACGGTGGTGGCCCGGCATTCAGCCGGGACGCCGTTCGTCATCGGCACGTTCGTTCCCACGGCCGCCGCGGGACGGGGCCCGACTGCCCTCGTCGAGATCGCGGACGGGACGCGCGACGGGGCGGGCTGGACCAACGCCACCTTCGCGATCCACAGCGGCGGCGAAAATTTCCAGGTCTCGGTCGCATTTCCGCAGGACCCCGAAGCTCAACGGGACGACTGGCCTCAGCCGTGCATCACGGATCAGCCAGCGATGAGGATTAGCTAGCATGTGTGGCATCGCGGGATTCGCCGACAGCACGATCAGTGGCCGTTCGGGCCAGGCGCCGGCGCGGCTCGACGCGGAGTTCAACCTGGTGCACCGGATGTGCGACGTCATCCGCCACCGCGGACCGGACGACGAGGGCATTCACGTGGAGCCCGGGATCGGGCTCGGCATGCGCCGGCTCAGCATCATCGATCTCGTGGGGGGCCGCCAGCCGATCCACAACGAAACCCAGACGATCTGGGTCGTCTTCAACGGCGAGATCTACAATTACCGCGAGCTGCGCGCGGAGCTCGAAGCGCTCGGGCATCGCTTCTATACCTCGAGCGACACCGAGTCGATCGTCCACGCGTACGAGCAGTGGGGCGCGGACGCCTTCCCCCGGTTGCGGGGCATGTTCGGCCTGGCGCTGTGGGACGAGCCGAAGCGGACGCTGCTCCTCGCGCGGGATCGCGCGGGTCAGAAGCCGATCCACTTCACGGAGCGCGGCGGCCGCCTGTACTTCGGCAGCGAGATCAAGTCGCTGCTGGCCGCCGGCGCGGTGGACCCCGCGCTGAACCTCGCCGCGCTCGATCACTATCTCGCGTTCCTCTATACGCCGCGCGACGCGTCGATCTTCGAGGGGGTGCGGAAGTTGCCCCCCGGCCACTTCCTGCGGTGGTGCGACGGCCGCGCGGAGATCGCGCCGTACTGGCAGATCGGCGCGGAAGAACCGTTTCAGGGGTCGGAGGAAGAGGCGTCGGACGCGCTTCGGGCCGTGCTGCAGGACGCGGTGCGCTCGCACCTGGTGAGCGACGTGCCGCTCGGGGCATTCCTCTCTGGCGGTGTCGATTCCTCCGCCGTGGTGGGCATGATGGCGCGCGCCTCGTCGCGGCCGGTGCAGACGTTTTCCATCGGCTTCGATGATCCCGAGTTCGATGAGCTGGAATACGCCCGGACGGTCGCACGGCATTTCGGGACGGATCACCACGAGTTCGTGGTCCGGCCCGACGGCCTGTCGATCCTCGACGAGATGATCGGACACTTCGACGAGCCGTTTGCCGATTCGTCGGCGATTCCGACCTGGTACGTGTCGGAGATCGCGCGGCGGCACGTGACGGTGGTGCTGTCAGGCGACGGCGGCGACGAGCTGTTTGGCGGGTACGACCG
>JANOJK010001169.1:0-1798 GCA_031408165.1 Acidobacteriota bacterium
ATGGACGCGACCGGTAGCCTCTGAATCAGGCGCAGGGCAGCCTCCTTCATCTCCGCGCCGTTCGTGCCCTCAGCATAGGCGAGCACGTTCGTGTCGAGTGCTACCCTCACCCTTCAGTCCTCGTAGAGTTCGTGACGCATCCAGCGACCGACGTTGACGACCGGTTCGGCGCGGAGACGGGCGAGGAGCGCAGCCCGGGCACCCTCCGCCGCCCGGTCGTCATGTTCGCCAAGGGGGACGATCCTGGCGATCGGCTTCCCGTGGCTGGTGACGACAACGCTGCGGCCCTCGCGCACACGGCGAAGAAGACTCGAAAAGCTGCGGTTGGCATCGGCTGCGGAGACGGCGTCATCCATGATCTGGCCTAATGTAGTGATATTCACTATTAGGCCAGAAGTGGCCGTCGCAGGCCTCTTACAGTCTGCCATCTGTTTAAGTGATGACCTTGATGTGATCTTTCTATTTTGCTAATCCCACGCCGTCTGCGATAACTGAGCGTGCCTAGACGAGACGGAGACGCTGCGCCGAGCATAGGCCTGTATGATCCGGCCTTCGAACACGACGCCTGCGGCGTCGGGTTCGTCGTGGACATCGCCGGGCGGCCCTCCCATTCGGTCATCGCGCGCGGGCTCCAGGTCTTGATCAACCTGCAGCACCGTGGCGCCTGCGGATGCGAAGCGAACACGGGGGACGGCGCGGGCATCCTGATCCAGATGCCGCACCGCTTCCTGCGCAAGGCGGCGGCCGCCTCCGGCATCGCGCTTCCCGATGCGGGCTGTTACGGGGCCGGCGCGGTGTTCCTGCCTACGGAGCGTCCCGCGCGCGAGGGGATCCGCCAGATATTCCAGCGCATCATCGAGGAAGAGGGGCAGACGCTGCTCGGCTGGCGCAACGTGCCGGTCGAGGACAGCCACCTCGGTTCCGCGGCCGCCACGACGAGGCCGGTCATCGAGCAGATCTTCATCGCGGCATCGCCGCCGCTCCGCGAGGCGGTTGGTTCCGATCCGCTCGCCTTCGAACGGAAGCTCTACGTCATCCGCAAGCGCGTCGAGCACGCGATCGACGCGCTGCCCGCGGTGGATCGACAGCGGTTCTACATCCCGAGCCTGTCGTCGCGAACGCTCATCTACAAGGGCATGCTCACGGCCGCCCAGATCCAGCCGACGTTCTGCGATCTCGGCGACCCCGACATGGAATCGGCGCTCGCGCTCGTGCACCAGCGGTTCAGCACGAACACCTTTCCCTCCTGGCCCCTCGCGCATCCCTACCGCTTCATCGCGCACAACGGCGAGATCAACACCCTGCGCGGCAACATCAACTGGATGCAGGCCCGCGAGAGCCTGCTGGAGTCGCCGGTGTTCGGCGACGACTTGCGCAAGCTGCTGCCGATCATCCAGGAGGGGGGCAGCGACACCGCGACCTTCGACAACGTGCTCGAGCTGCTGGTCATGGCCGGCCGCTCGCTGCCGCACGCCATCCTCATGATGATCCCGGAGCCGTGGTCCGGCAATCCCACGATGGATCCGGCGCTGCGGGCGTTCTACGAATTCCACGCCGCGTTGATGGAGCCATGGGACGGCCCGGCCTCCATCGCCTTCACCGACGGCACGGTGATCGGCGCCGTGCTGGACCGGAACGGCCTGCGTCCGTCGCGCTACCTGGTCACGCGCGACGGCCTGGTGGTGATGGCGTCGGAAGTCGGCGTGCTCGACCTGGAGCCGGAAGAGATTGTCTTCAAGGGACGCGTGCAGCCCGGACGCATCTTCCTGGTCGACACCGCGCGCGGCCGCATCGTGTC
>JANOJK010001206.1:0-1507 GCA_031408165.1 Acidobacteriota bacterium
CGAAAATCCGCGGCGTTGTTGATCGGCGACGAGACGCGAGAGATCCATGACCGCCTCAGTGTACGAAACCGCGAGGCGGCCGTAACGCGGACGTTGATGAGCTTGCTGTGCGTGTCCCTCTTGAGGCGGACGCCACAGGGAGGGAGAGGCGGCGGCACACCGAGTTCTCGAGGCTCGTCCACGCGACTTCGTCCCGCGCGCTCCGCGGCGCGCTCGTCGCGGGGTTCGTCGTGGCGTCAGGACACCTGGGATGGCAGGCCGGGCGCGCGTCGGTGACTGGAGATCGCGCGCGGATGGCCCGGATTCGCAGGAACCGAGCCGAACGTGGCATGATAGTGGATTGTCCAGTCACGAGATCACCATGCCTTTCAGCCAGTTCAAGCTTCATCCGGATCTGCTCCGCGGTCTGAAGGACCTCGGGTTCGTCCGGCCCACTCCCATTCAGGCGGATGCGATTCCGCCCGCCGTCGAGGGGAAAGACGTCCTCGCCTGCGCGATGACCGGGAGCGGCAAGACGGTCGCCTTCCTGCTGCCCATCCTCAACCAGTTGATGACCAGGCCCCGCGGGACGACGCGCGCGCTGATCATCACGCCCACCCGCGAGCTTGCCGCGCAGATCCTCGAGGACCTGAACGACCTCACGGTCCACACGCCGATCAACGGCGCGGCGGTCTTCGGCGGCGTCGGCATGGGCCCCCAGGAGCACGCCTTCCGCAGCGGCGTCGACGTCATCGTCGGCACGCCGGGGCGCCTGCTGGATCACTTCCGCGCGCCCTACGCCAAGCTGGCCGGCATCGAGTTCCTGGTCCTCGACGAGGCGGACCGGATGCTCGACATGGGCTTCCTGCCCGACATCCGCCGCGTGCTGCGGCACATCCCGAAGAAGCGGCAGACGCTGTTCTTCAGCGCGACGATGCCGCCGCCGATCGCGCAGCTGACGCAGGAAATGCTGCACGACCCGGTGACGATCAACCTGGAGCGCCGATCCGCGCCCGCGACGGGCATCACACAGGCGGTCTATCCCGTGCTCCAGCCGCTCAAGGCGCCGCTGCTGCTCAAGCTGCTGCAGAGCAACGAGGTGCAGGACGCGCTCGTGTTCACGCGCACCAAGCACCGCGCCGATCGCCTGGCGAAGTACCTGGCCGGCCACAAGGTGAGCGTGGAGCGGATCCACGGCAACCGGTCGCAGGCGCAGCGGACGCAGGCGCTGGACGGGTTCAAGAAAGGACGCTACAAGGTGCTCGTCGCGACCGACATCGCGGCCCGCGGCATCGACGTGTCCGCGCTCGGCCACGTGATCAACTTCGACGTGCCGATGCAGCCCGACGACTACATCCACCGCGTCGGGCGCACGGCACGCGCCGAGCTGACGGGCTCCGCGTTCACGCTGGTGTCGTCGGAAGAGGAAGGGGATCTGCGCGCCATCGAGAAGGCGATCGGGCGGCGGCTGCCGCGCGTCACCGTCCCGGACTTCAACTACGAGAGCGCCCCCTCGGAGCGGCTCGAA
>JANOJK010001213.1:0-12577 GCA_031408165.1 Acidobacteriota bacterium
AGCACGGGCGGCGGCGGGTTGAGGTTGGGGCCGATCCCGAGGTAGGTGAGCGCGGACTCCGCGATCCGCCGGAAGATCGGCGCGGAGACGGCGCCGCCCGTATAGCCGTTCCCGTGCGGTGAGTCGATGACGACCAGGATCGCGAGCGCCGGCTTGCGCGACGGAATGAAACCGACGAACGACGCGTTGTAGTCGGACTTCTGGTAGTGGCCGTTGATCAGCTTCGCGGCGGTTCCTGTCTTGCCCGCGATCGTGTAGCCCGGAATCTGCGCGGAGCGCGCCGTGCCGCGCTCGACGACCTGCTCCATGATCGTCGTCATGATCGCGGCCGTGTCGGGGGTGATCGCCTGCCGGACTTCCTTGTGTGGCACCTCGATGCGCCGTCCGTCCCGGATGAACGCGCGCACGACGCGCGGCTGCAGCCGCAGGCCGCGGTTGGCCACCACGGCGGCCGCGGTGACCATCTGCAGCGGCGTCACCCCGATCTGGTAGCCCATCGACACCGACGCCAGGGCGCTGTCGTTCAGTCTCGCCGGATCCCACACGATGCCGGCGGTTTCGCCGCGGAAGTCGGGACCGAGCGTCTGCCCGAACCCGAAGCGCGTGATGTAGTCGCCGAGCCGCTGGGGACCCAGCCGCAGGCCCACCTTGATCGCCCCGACATTGCTCGACTTCACGATCACGTCGGTGAAGGCCATCGTGCCGTAGTGATGCGTGTCGTAAATCGGCTTGCGCCCCGGGAACGTAATCGAACCCGGGCTGGTGTCGACCATCGTCTCGGGCTTGACGACCTGCTGCTCGAGCGCGGCGGAGGCCGTGATGATCTTGAACGTGGACCCGGGTTCGTACAGGTTCTGGATCGCCCGGTTGCGCCGCGCCTCGTCGTCCGCCCTGGCGAAGGCGTTGGGGTTGAAGGTCGGCCAGTTGGCCAGCGCGAGAATCTCTCCGGTGCGCGGGTCCATGATGATCGCGGTCCCCGCGGCGGCGTGATTCTCTTCCACGCCCAGACGCAGCTCGCGCTCGGCGACGTATTGGAGGTACTGATCGATCGTGAGCTCGACGCCGGCGCCGGCCGTGGCCGGCCGCTCGACGCGGCTGAAAATGGCGTGCCGCTTCGCGTCGGTCTGGATCAGGATCTTGCCGTCCTTGCCGCGGATCTGCGAGTCGTACGCGGACTCGATCCCGCCGAGCCCGACGTTATCGATCCCGACGTAGCCGACGACGTGCGCGGCGAGCTCGCTGCTCGGGTAGTAGCGGCGGCTCTCCTTCAGCAGCGTGATGCCGGGCAGCGCCAGCGCGCGGATCCGCCTGGCCTCCTCGGGCGTGACCTGGCGCGCGATGTACGCAAACGGCGCGCGACGCGCGAGGCTCCTGGCGATCGCGGCACGCCGCTCGGCGCCGCAGGCGTCGAGCGCGCCGCAGACGCGCCCGGCGACGTCCGCCGGGTCGTCGATTTCGTTGGGGACCGCCGCAATGGTGTCGGCATCCACGCTGTAGGCCAGCAGGCGCCCCTTGCGGTCGAAGATCTCGCCCCGCTTGGCCGGCGCCACCACCGTCCGCATCTGCTGGCGGTCGGCGCGGCTCATCAGATCGGCGTGGCTGAAGACCTGCAGATAGACGAGCCGTGCCTCGATGCCGGCCGTCCACAGGCCGAGGCCGACGGCGCACACGACGAGCCGCGTGCGGACCGTGTCCCGCCAGTCGGCGGGCTCGGGCTGGCGCCGCGCGGCCGCCGCACGGCCGGCCCGTACGCGTCCGAGCAGCGACTGCAGCCTGGCCCCCATGGTTCGCATCCGCGTCAACGGGCCGCGACGATGGATTTCTCGGGCGGCGCGGCAGGCGTGACGCGCTCGATGACGATGGCCTGGCCGCGCACCGGCGCGACGAGGTGCAGCTGCTCGGTTGCAATCCGCTCGATGCGGCGCGGGGCGCGGAGCGTCTCGATCTCGAGACGCAGGTGGCGGTTGATCTCTTCCTCCGCGGCGCGCTCCGCCTGCATGCGCTCGATCTGGTAGCCGTGGCGCAGCATCTCGAAGTGCTGCCACGCCGAGAAGAGCAGCACCACCACGAGGGACAGGCCGATGCCCATCGTCCGCCAGAGCTGCCGCTGGCGCGCCTGGTCCACTTCGCGGACGATCGGGTTGTTGCGAATGTCCTTCTTGATCGCGTATTCGAAGTCCATTCCGCTCATGCGAACCTCCCAATCGCGCGCAGCTTCGCGCTGCGCGCCCGCGGGTTGCGCGCCACTTCCGCGTCCGCCGGGCCGATCGGCCGCTTGGTCAGGATCCGGATGCCCTCGCCCGCTTTGTCCATCGCGCGGAACGTGTGCTTCACGATCCGGTCCTCGAGCGAGTGAAACGTGACGACCGCGAGGCGCGCGTTCTCGAGCAGCCGCCGCGCGGCGGCGGCGAGGAACGCGTCCAGGCCGTCGAGCTCGCGGTTGACCCAAATGCGCAGCGCCTGGAACGTCCGCGTCGCCGGATCGATCCGCTGATGCCCGCGGTGCGGGACGGCGCGCCGGACGATCGCGGCCAGGCGCCCCGTGCTGTCGATCGGCGATTCGCGCCGCGCGTAGACGATGGCGCGCGCGACCCGGCGCGAGGCGCGCTCCTCGCCGAAGCGGAAGATCACGTCGGCCAGCTCGGTTTCCTCGACATCCCGGAGCAGATCCGCGACGCTCGGGCCGCGGCTCTGATCCATCCGCATGTCCAGCGGCTCGTCGCGGCGGAAGCTGAACCCGCGCCCCTCGGCGTCGAACTGCATCGACGACACGCCGAGATCCGCCAGGATGCCGCCGACCTGCGCGACGCCGCGCTCATCGAGCACCCGGTCGAGCTCCCGGTAATCGGCATGCACCAGCTCGACGCGATCGCCGAACGGCGCGAGCCCTTCGCGCGCGACGGCCAGCGCCGACCGGTCGCGATCCAGCCCGATGAGCCGCGTGGCCCCCGCCTCGAGCAGCGCGCGCGAGTGACCGCCGAGGCCGACAGTGCAGTCGACGAACAGACCTCCGCCCGAGGGCTGGAGCAGCGCCAGCACTTCGGTCACCAGGACGGGCTCGTGCGCGGTGGACATGATCAGATGCCGAACTCCGAGAGGGCCTTCGCGTCATCGTCGGTATAGGGATCGCTCGCGAGCCGGGCGACGAAGCGCTCGTGATTCCAGACGTCGAGCTGATCGACCTTGCCGAACACGTCGACCTCGCCCGCCATGGTGGCCGTGTCGCGCAGCCGCTGATGGATGACGACGCGCCCCTGCGTGTCGATCGCGGCGGTCTGCCCGAAGTAGTTCACGCGGTCCAGGAACTTGATCCGTGACGGGTGCGTGGAAGGGGCGCGCGCCATTCGCTCCTCGAGCGCCAGCCACACGGGCATGGGGTATACGCGGACGAACTCCCCCGTCAGGCTCGTCACGAACAGCTCCGGCCCGTGCGCTTTCTCGATGAGCGCACGGAAAGCGTTCGGGATCTTGAGCCGCCCTTTGTCATCGATTTTGGCGGCGTAATTTCCCCGAAGCACAACAATCTACTCCACTTCGCTCCACAAAAGTCCACCGCGATAGTAGGGGTCGGTTGCTGGTCCTGTCAACGGCAAAATGTAGAGCCTCCTAGACTTACGCTAAATTTTCGCCCCTTTCGGCGTGCTAGGATGTGCAGTTCTGAGATGCTGAGAGCCGGCCTTATTGGATTTCCGTCGTCGGGCAAGACGGCGCTCTTCCAGCTCCTGACCAGCGCCCGCGACACCCCGCGCCCTGGCGGGAAGCAGGACGCCAACGTCGGCGTGTCACGCGTGCCGGATCCGCGGCTCGATCGGCTGACGGCCCTCTTTCAACCGAAGAAACACGTCCCCGCCACGGTCGAATTCGCCGACATGGGCGGCGCCGCCTCCGGGAAAACGGGGGCCGCGGCCCTCCTCGACGTGGCCCCCTTCCGCAACGCCGACGCGCTGCTGCACGTCGTGCGGATGTTTCACGACCCGTCCGTACCCCACGCGGCCGGCTCGGTCGATGCCGCGCGAGACGTGCGCACGATGGAGGACGAGGTCATCCTCGCGGACCTCGGCGTCGTCGAGCGACGGCTCGAGCGTCTCGAGCGCGATCTGAAGAAGGCCGGCGCCCCTCCCGAGCTCAGAAAGGAACAGGACGTCCTCCAGCAATGCCGGACGATTCTCGAGAACGGGAAGCCGCTTCGCGACCTGGAGCTGCCGCCCGACGACGCGCGGCGGCTGCGCGGGTTCCAGTTCCTCTCCGCGAAGCCCCTGCTCATCGTGCTCAATCTGGACGAGGCGGATCTGCCGGAGGCCGACCGCGCCGTGGAGCTTGCCGGGCTGCAGGATTTCGTCAGGGGCTCGAACATGCGCGCGGTGGCGATCTGCGCGAAGATCGAGCTCGAGATCGCGCAGCTCGATCCTGCGGACGCCACGGCGTTCATGGCGGATCTCGGCTTGCGCGAATCCGGCCTGGATCGCGTCATCCGTGCGAGCTACGACCTGCTCGGGTACATTTCGTTCTTCACCGTGGGGGAAGACGAGAACCGCGCGTGGTCCATCCCGCGCGGCACGAACGCGCAGCACGCGGCCGGAGAGATTCACACGGACATCCAGCGGGGTTTCATCCGGGCCGAGGTCTGCCGCCACGAACACCTGCTCGCGCGGGGCACGCTCGCCGCGTGCCGCGACCACGCCGAGCTTCGGCTCGAAGGCAAGGAGTACGTCGTCCTCGACGGCGACGTGATCAATTTCCGCCACGCCACGTGATAGCTTTTTTACACGGGTTCTCGGGGTTCTCGGGGTTCTCGGGGTTCTCGCGGTTCGCGAACCCGGAGAACCCGGAGAACCCGGAGAACCAAGAGAACCCTGAGAACCCTGAGAACCCTGAGAACCCCGAGAACCCTGAGAACCCCGAGAACCCCGAATGAAAACCATCGTGGTGTGCGAGGCGCAGGTGCCGTTCGTGCACGGGGGCGCCGAAGTGCACGTGCGCGAGCTGGCGCGCGAGCTCGAGGCGCGCGGCTACGACACCGCGCTCGTCAGCGTGCCGTTCAAGTGGTACCCGAAGGAAGAGATCCTTCCGCACGCGGCGGCGTGGCGGCTGCTCGATCTGTCCGAGAGCAACGGGCGCCCCATCGATCTCGTGATCGCCTCGAAGTTTCCGACCTACTTCGTGCGGCATCCCCACAAGGTGGCATGGCTGATCCACCAGTACCGCGCCGCGTACGAGCTGTGCGGGACGCCCTACAGTGACTTCGGCCACAACGAGCGGGACGTCGCCCTGCGTGACACGCTCGTGCGCCTCGACACCGAGATGCTCGGGGAGTGCCGGCGCGTGTTCGCCAACGCGCAGAACACCGCGGACCGGGCCCGCAAGTACAACGGCATTGCGGCGGACGCGTTGTACCATCCCCCGCGGCTGGCCCGGGAACTCGCCGCCGCCAGGCCGGTTTACGGAGATTTCGTGCTGTCGGTGGGCCGCATCGAATCGGTGAAACGGGTCGACCTGCTGGTGTCGGCGATGGCTCGGGTCGATACACCGATCAGGCTGGTCGTCGCCGGGGACGGGACCCAGCGGGCGAACGTGGAACGGATGGCGGCCGCGGCGGGCGTCGCCGATCGCGTGGACTTCCTGGGGACGGTGGGAGACGCGCAGCTCCTCGCGCTCTACCGCGAGGCGCTCGCCGTGCTCTATCCGCCCTACGATGAGGACTTCGGGTACGTCACGCTCGAGGCGTTCCTGTCGCGCAAGCCGGTCGTCACCGCGGTGGATTCGGGCGGGCCGAACGAGTTCGTGATCGACGGCGTCAACGGGTTCGTGCGGGCGCCGGAGCCGGACGCCTTCGCGGAGGCCGTCAACCTCCTGGCGCGCGACCGGACGCGCGCGGCGTCCCTGGGGGACGCGGGCTACGACCGGGCGCGGACCATCACCTGGGACGGCGTGATCGAAAAGCTGGTGTCGTGAAGAAGCTCATCATCCAGATTCCGTGCCTCGACGAGGCGCAGACGCTGCCGGCCACGCTCGCCGATCTGCCGAAGAGCATCCCCGGCGTCGACGCGATCGAGGTGCTGGTGATCGACGACGGGTCGCGTGACGGCACGGCGGACGTCGCCCGCGCGTGCGGCGTGGATCACATCGTACGGCTGCGCCGGAACAAGGGGCTGGCCGCGGCGTTCACGGCGGGCATCGACGCCAGCCTGAAGGCGGGCGCGGACTTCATCGTCAACACCGACGCCGACAACCAGTACGCCGGCCACGAGATCCCGAAGCTGCTCGCGCCGCTCCTGCGCGGCGAGGCGGACATCTGCATCGGCGACCGCAACATCCAGGGGCTGCGCCACATGTCGTGGCGGAAGCGCCAGCTGCAGCGGCTCGGCAGCTGGGTCGTGCGCCAGGTCTCCAACACGACCGTCCCCGACACCACCAGCGGATTCCGCGCCTACACGCGCGACGCCGCGCTCCGCATGACGATCGTGTCCGAATTCTCGTACACGCTCGAGTCGATCATCCAGGCCGGCAAGAAGCGGATGGCGATCGCGCACGTGCCGGTCACGGTGAACCCGCGCACGCGTGAGTCGCGCCTGTTCGGCAGCCTGTTTTCGTACATCAAGCAGTCGGGCGCCACCATCGTCCGCATCTACGTGATGTACGAGCCGCTGAAGGTGTTCACCTACCTCGGGCTGTCGATTGCCGGCGCGGGCTTGCTCCTGTCGGTGCGCTTCGGCTACTACCTGCTGCGCTACGAGGGGTTCCGCCACACCAATTCGCTGATCGTCGCGGCCGTCCTGATCATCGTCGGATTCGTGGTGCTCGTCATCGGCCTGCTCGCCGACGTCAACGCGGCCAACCGCAAGCTTCTCGAGGATCTGCTCTACCGCGTGCGCACGCTGGAGCTGCCGCCGCGCGAGCCCCAGCAGGAGCGGCCGGTGCTCACGCCCTCGACGGACCGCGCCGACCGGTGGGAGCACTGATTGGCGGATCCGGCCGACGTCTCCGTCGTCATTCCCGCGTTCAACGAGAGCGAGTCCATCGCCGAGGTCATCGGCATCCTGCGCGGAGCCGCCGCGTGGCGGGCGATCATCGTCGTCGACGACGGCTCGACCGACGGCACCGGCGACCAGGCCGCAGCGGCGGGCGCCTGTGTGGTGCGCCATGCCTGCAACATCGGGAACGGTGCGGCGGTGAAGAACGGGATCCGCCGGGCCACCGGCGAGTACGTGCTGATCGTCGACGCCGACGGCCAGCATCCGCCCGAAGATGCGCTGCGCCTGGTGGCGAAGCTCGGCGAGTACGACATGGTGATCGGCGCGCGGTCGATCGAGACGCAGGCGACGCACGCGCGTCGCGCCGGCAACGGCGTGCTCAACGGCCTTGCGGGCTACCTGACCGGGCGCGAGATTCCCGACCTGACGTCGGGATTCCGCGGCGCCCGGACGGCGGGCCTGCGCGAGTTCCTGCACCTGCTGCCCAACGGCTTTTCCACGCCGACGACCACGACGCTGGCGTTCCTGAAGGGGGGCTACAGCGTCACCTTCGAGCCCATTCACGCGCGGCAGCGCAGCGGGCAGTCCAAGATCCGCCTCGCCCGCGACGGCGCGAAGTTCCTGATGATCATCTTCAAGATGGTCACGCTGTTCAGCCCGCTCCGGATCTTCCTGCCGATCAGCCTCGCGTCGTTCAGCCTCGGCGCCGCCTATGCGATCTGGACCATCGCGACGCAGCACCACCTGACCAATTCCTCCGTGCTGCTGATCCTGTTCGCCGTCGTCGTCTTTCTCGTCGGGCTGGTCTCGGAACAGATTTCCGCGCTGCGGTTCGAAGGCCGCCGGTGACGGCCGCGCGCCGGTCGCCGCGCAAGACGTGGGACACGCGGACGAACCGCTGGATTGTCGCGTGCGTCCTGGCCGGCCTCGCCTTCCGGGTCGCGTTCGCGCTGTTCTACTGGGTCGGCCAGCCGCTGACGCACGACGAGCGCGAGTACCTGGCGCTCGCGCGCAGCGTCGCCCGCGGCGAGGGGTTTCGGTATCCCGCCGACGAGCCGTCCCCCGGTACGGCGCAGCAGTTCGGCCGCGCACCCGGCTATCCGCTCTTTCTTGCGACGATCATCGTCCCCGCGCCAGTCGACCACGCGCCCCGCCGCGTGCAGCTTGCGCAGGCGTGCGTCGGCGCGCTCGGCATCTGGCTCATCGCCGCTATCGCCGGCCGTGCCGCCGGTCCACGCGCCGCCGTCGCCGCCGCCGCCATGGCCGCGATCTATCCCCCGCTCGTCTGGATGCCGGCGTACGTGCTGAGCGAGACGCTCTTTTCCACGCTCGCGCTGGCCACGGCGCTGGTGCTTCAGGAGGCTGGAGGCAGGAGACTGGAGGTTGGGAAGACTCCGGAGCCCCCGACATCCAGCATCCGACCTCCGACCTCCGTATTGGCCGGCGCCGTCCTCACCGGCCTCGCCATCCTCACCCGCCCGGCGATGCTGTTCTTCGTGCCGCTTGCCGCGTTGTGGCTCCTGTGGCGGCGGCGGCCGGCGGCCGCCCTCGCGTTCGTCGTCGTCTCGGCGCTGTGCGTGGCGCCGTGGACGATCCGCAATCACCGCGTTCACGGGCGGTGGATCGCCGTGGCCTCCGAAGGAGGCGTGACGTTCTGGACGGGCAATCATCCGCTCGCGCGGGGTGACGGCGACCTCGCCGCGAACCTGGAGATCAAGCGGGCGGAGCTGGCATTTCGTGGCGCGCACCCGGATCTCACACCCGAGCAGCTCGAGCCGCTGTATTACCGGGACGCGCTCGCGTGGATCCGCCGTGATCCGGCGGCGTGGCTGGCGCTCATGGCCCGCAAGTCGTTCTACGCGGTGGTGCCGATCGGGCCGTCGTATGCGCTACACTCGCGGCGGTATCGTCTTGCGTCCGTCGGGTCGTACCTGCTCGTCCTGCCCGCGGCGATCACGGGCGCCTGGCGGTGGCGCGCAGGACGGATCCGTCGACAGCGCACGGGGCCGGCGGGGCCCACCCCCCTCTGGCTGATGGCTGCCGCCACGGTCGTTGCGGGCCTGGTGTTCTTCCCCCAGGAACGGTTCAGAATACCGGTCATCGATCCGGCGCTCGTCGTGACGGCCGCGCTGCTCGCCGCGCCGAGGGAACCGAGATGACGGAGGCGTCCACCTTCGTTGACTCCACCGGCAACAAGCCAATGAACGTACTCATCGTCACTCCCACGTATAACGAGCGCGAGAACCTGCCGCTCCTGGCGGCCGGCGTCCTCAAGCACGACGGCTTCCGCCTCCTCGTCGTCGACGACGGATCGCCCGACGGAACGGGCGCGGTGGCGGACGAGCTCGCACTGAAGCACCCGGGGCGCGTCGAAGTCATGCACCGGACGGGACCCCGCGGCCTCGGGCGTTCATACGTCGACGGCCTGCTGCACGCCATCGCCGAGGGGCGCGCGGATTTCATCTGCCAGATGGATTGCGACCTCTCCCACGATCCCGAGTACTTGCCGTCGCTCGTCAGCGCGGCCGCCGCCCAGGATCTGGTGATCGGATCGCGCTACATGAACGGCGGGGTCAGCGTGGTCAACTGGCCGATCCACCGCATCCTGCTGAGCGCGTTCGGCAATCGGTACATCCGGTTGGTCACCAACCTGGCCGCGAGCGACTGCACCAGCGGCTACCGCTGCTGGCGGCGCGAGGCGCTCGCGCGCCTGCCGATCGCCGCGATGGTGTCGGACGGCTACGCGTTCCTCGTCGAGATGCTGTACGAAGCGAAGCAGCGGGGGTTGCGCATCGGCGAGGTCCCGATCATCTTCATCGAGCGCCGCCTCGGGCAGTCGAAGCTGTCCTCGAACGTCCTGATCGAGTCCCTGATCATGCCCTGGCGCCTCGTCTTCCGCGCCCGATCCTGAGATGCGCCACGTCGTCGTGATGGTGACGACTTCCTATCCCCGGTTCCCCGGGGATTCGGTCGGCACCTTCATGGAGCCGATCGCGAAGCACGTGGCGGCGCGCGGCCACGAGGTGCACGTCGTCGCGCCATGGCACCCACGCATCCGGCGCGGGAAGGCCGAGGACGGCGTGTTCTTTCATTTCTTCAAGTACGCCCCAATCCCCGCGCTGAGCGTCTTCGGCTACGCCGCCGGGCTGCGCGCGGACGTGCAGCTGAAGGGGGCCGCGTGGCTGGCGGCGCCGCTGGCCATGACGGCCGGCTGGTTCAAGGCGCTGCGCGTGGCGCAGAAAAGGCGCGCGACCGTGATGCACGGCCACTGGGTGGTGCCCGGGGGGGTGATCGCCGCCGCCGCGAGGCCGGCGCTGCCGCTGGTCGTGAGCCTGCACGGATCGGACGTCTACGTCGCCGAGCGCACGACGATCGCGCGCCTGGCGGCGGGACGCGTGTTCCGGCGCGCCGGGTTCGTGACGGCGTGCAGCCAGGACCTGGCGGAGCGCGCGGTCGCGCTCGGGGCCGCGCCGGATCGGCTCGAGGTCGTGCCTTACGGGGTGGACGCCGCGCGATTCACGCCGGCGCCCGGCGGACGGGGCGCGGCCCGCGCGCGCGTCGGCATGCCTGCGGATGCGCCGCTCTTCTTCACCGCCGGACGCCTCGTGCGGAAGAAGGGCTTCGAGTACCTGATCGACGCGCTGCCGCTCGTCGGGAGCACGCTCCCCGCGCACCTGGCGATCGCCGGGGGCGGCGACCTCGACGAGGAGCTGCGCGCCCGGGCGATGACCGCCGGGGTTGCGGATCGCGTGCATTTCCTGGGCAACCTGCCGCACGACGAAGTCGGCGCCTGGTTCGCGGCAGCCGACGCCGCCGTGGTTCCCTCCGTGAGGGACGACAGCGGCAACGTCGACGGCCTGCCCAACACCGTGCTCGAGGCGCTCGCCTCGGGCACACCCCTCGTCAGCACGCCGGCCGGCGGCATCGCGGGCGTCGTCGAGGACGGACGGACGGGGCTTATCGTGCCGGAACGCGACCCGCGGGCGCTCGCGACCGCCCTGGCGGCGCTGCTGCGCGATCCGGAACGCGGCGCAGCGCTCGGCCTCGCCGGGCGCGCACTCGTCGAACGGCGCTTCGGGTGGGAAACCGCCGCGGCGCGATTCGAGGCCGCGTACGACCGCGCCCTTGCCTTCAACTCACTCACCCGATAAGATTTAGCGGCTCCATGGCGAAGCAGGGACCCCCGACAGGTCTGAGTATTTTCTTTCCCGCGTACAACGACAGCGGCACAATCGCGAGCCTGGTGATCACGGCCCTCCGCACCGCGCGCAAGCTGACCCCGGACCACGAGGTCATCGTCGTGAACGACGGCAGCCAGGACAACACCGCCGAGATCCTGGACGAACTGGCCGGCACCTACCCGGAGGTCCGCGTCGTCCACCACGAAAAAAACCGCGGCTACGGCGGCGCGCTGCGCACGGGATTCGCCACCGCCACGCGGGAACTGGTCTTCTACACCGACGGGGACGCCCAGTACGACCCGGCCGAAATGGAAGTGCTCTGGCGGCGGTTCGACGATGGAGTGGACCTGGTGAACGGGTACAAGATCAGCCGCTCGGACCCGCTGCACCGCATCATCATCGGGCGCATCTACCATCACACCGTCAAGCTGCTGTTCGGGTTGACGGTGCGCGACGTGGACTGCGATTTCCGGATGATGCGCCGCTCCATCTTCGACACGGTGCACCTCGAGAAGAACAGCGGCGTCATCTGCCTGGAGATGATGAAGAAGATCACCGACGCCAACTTCCGGATCGCCGAGGTGCCGGTGCACCACTACCATCGCGCGTACGGCAAGTCGCAGTTCTTCAACTTCGCGCGCCTGTGCCGCACCGCGATCGACGTGATGAAGCTGTGGTACGCGCTCGTCGTGAAAGGGGAACACACGCGTGGCGCCTGACCAGCCTGAGGGAGGCCGCGCGATCCCGTTTGCCGACCTGAAGCCCGGCGCCGACGGGCCGGACGTCCGCGCCGCGATCGCGCGCGTCGTCGAGCGCGGCTGGTTCGTCCTGGGGCCGGAGCTCGAAGCCTTCGAGCAGGAATTCGCCGCCGCGTGCCACACGCCGCACGCCGTCGGCGTCGGGACCGGCACCGACGCCATCGCCCTGGCCTTGCGTGCACTGGGCATCGGGGCGGGGGACGAGGTGATCACGTCGCCGCTGTCGGCGGCGTTCTCCGCGCTGGCGATCGTGATGGCGGGCGCGCGCCCCGTGTTCGCCGACATCGATCCCGGCCGGCTGACACTCGATCCCCGCGCGACCGAAGCCGCGATCACGCCGCGCACGAGAGCCATCCTGCCGGTGCACCTGTACGGGCAGTCCGCCGACATGCCCGCGCTGATGGAGATCGCGCAACGGCACGGACTCGTGGTGGTGGAGGACTGCTGCCAGGCGCACCTGGCGACCTGCGCAGGACGGCCGGTGGGCTCCTTCGGCGCGGCGGCCGCCTACAGCTTTTCCCCGACCAAGAACCTCGGCGCGCTCGGTGATGGCGGAGCCATGACGACCGGTGACGCGGAGATCGCGTGCCGCGTGCGGCGTCTCCGCAACGGCGGGCAAACCACTCGCTACCTGCACGCCGAAGCCGGCGTGAACTCGCGGCTCGAC
>JANOJK010000003.1:0-5328 GCA_031408165.1 Acidobacteriota bacterium
AGCGCGACGAGCGGATCCGTGAAGGGCGCGGCGGTGGCGCCCGGCTCGTTGGCGTAGACGTCGAGGCCGACGCGAAGGCCGCGGTCCTTCACCGCGGCGGCCAGCGCCGGGTAATCGACCACCTCGCCCCGCGCGGTGTTGATGAAGACCGTGCCGGGCCTCATCCTCGAGATCAGCGGCGCGCTCACCAGCCCCTTCGTGTCCGGGCTGAGCGCGACGTGCACGCTGACGATGTCGCCGCGCGACACGGCGTCGGCCGGCGTGGGCGCCAGATCGATCGCGATCGCGCGCAGGACGCTCTCGATGCCCATCGCGCGCGCCTCGAGGTCGGTCAGCGGCCGGTTCTCGCCGTCGAAGCGCCGGCTCCAGATGACGACGTTCAGGCCGAAGCCCGCGGCGCGGCGGACCATCTCCCGCCCGATGCTGCCGACGCCGAGCAGGACCAGGGTCCGGCCGTAGAGTCCCTGCGCCTTCGAGTACTCCTTCTTGTTCCAGCTCTTGGCCCGCAACTCGGCGACGTTGTCGGGGATGCGGCGATCGAGCGCAAGGAGCAGGCCGAACGCGAGCTCCGCGACCGCGATCGCGTTTTTGCCAGGACAGTTGGACACGTAGATGCCGCGGCTCGACGCGCCGGCGACGTCGATGGTGTTGTAGCCGGCGCCGGCGCGGACGATGAGCGACAGCCGCCCGGCCTCGAGCATCGGCGCGGTCACCTTCGTGCCGCGGACGACGAGGACGTCGGCGCCGCTCGCCGCAATCGCCTGCCTCAGCGCCTCCTCCTTGAGATCGGGCTCGTAGACGACGTCGCAGCCGGCGCCCTTCAGGCCCTCGATGCCGCTCTTCTCGAATCTGTCCGCGACGAGCACCTTCATGGTTGCGTCACGCCCGACGGGTCATCACAAAGACCACCAGGATCACGAAGGCCTAAATATCTTTGTGATCTTCGTGAGCTTGGTGCAAGAAGCGTGGCTCGTCTCACGCTTTGTGTTCGTGAGCTTGGTGCAAAAAGCGCGGCTCGTCTCACGCTTTGTGATCGCCGGGCTCTCATATGGTGTGCACCAGCAGCCCGTCGCGCAGCTTCGGCTCGAACCACGTGGACTTGGGCGGCATGATGCCGCCTTCGTCCGAGATCGACATCAGGTCGCCGATCGTCACCGGATGCATCGAGAACGCGACCGCCGCCGTGCCGCTCGTGACCGCCTGCTCCAGCGCCGCCGTTCCTCGAGCGCCGCCGACGAAGTCGATGCGCTTGTCGGTCCGTATGTCGCCGACCTTCAGCAGCGGCTCGAGCACGTGCCGCTGCAGGAGCGCCACGTCGAGTGAGCCGGCGCGGGACCCGTCGGCCGGCGCGGCGCCGGAGAGGTCCAGGGCGTACCACGCTCCCGCCAGGAACATCGCCACCTCCCCCTTGCCCCGGGGGCTCGCCTGCCCCTCGCGCACCGGCACGCGGGCGCGCAGCGCGGCGAGGAACCCGTCCGGGGTCTGCCCCGCGAGATCCTTCACCGTGCGGTTGTAGGGGAGGATGTGGGTCTGGTTGTCGGGGAACGCGACCGCGATGAACGAGTCCGCTTCCGCCGAGCCCCCCTGCGCGCGCAGGCTGGCCCGGACGCGCGCGGCGCTGGCGGCGCGGTGGTGGCCGTCGGCAATGTACAGGGCGGGGATCCGGCCAAACGCCTCCACCAGCGCGTCGGCCTCGTGTGCCTGCACCCGCCAGAGCGTGTGGTGCACCCCGTCGTCGGCCCTGAAGTCGTAGAGCGGCGGGTCGGCGGTCACGGCGCGGCACAGTTGATCGATGGCGTCCGACGCGCGGTAGGTCAGGAACACGACGCCGGTCTGCGCGCGCAGCTCGGTGATGTGGCGGGTGCGATCGTCTTCCTTGTCGCGACGCGTCCGCTCGTGCTTCTTGATGACGTCCTGCTCGTACTCGTCCACCGAGAAGGTCCCGGCGATGCCGATCTGTTCGTGGCCGGCCATGCGAAGACGGTAGAAGTACAGGGACGGTTCCCCTTCCGTGACCAGTGGCGCATTCGCCCGGAGCGCGGCGAAGTTCTCCCGCGCCTTCTCGTATACTGCGGCGGCGTACGGATCGGTGCCTGCCGGGAGATCGATTTCCGAGCGGGTCACGTGCAGGAAGCTGAGGGGATTGGTCGCGGCGAGCTGCCGTGCCTCCTCGGTGCTCACGACGTCGTAGGGCACGGATGAGACAGCGGCGGCGGTGTCCCGCGCCGGTCGCAAGGCCCGGAACGGTCGGATGGCGGCCATCCGCATATTCTAGCTTGGGAGGTTCCCATGACCCGAATGCCACGCGGACGAACCTGCGCTGCGCACACGCTTTTCCTGCTCGTGCTCGGGGCGGCGTTCCCCGCCGCGGCACAGACGCCGACGGGCTCGATCGAGGGGGTGGTCGTCGATACGAGCGGCGGTGTCGTGCCAGGCGTGACCGTCGTCGTGACGCACGAACCCACTGGCGTCGCGCGGGACGTCGTGACGGATGCGCAGGGGACGTTTCGCGCGCCGCTGCTGCCCGTCGGGCCCTACACGGTGAAGGCGGCGCTCCAGGGCTTCAGGTCGTTCGAGCTGCCCAGCGTGCGGCTCACCATCGGGCAGACCGTCGCCCTTCGCATCGAGCTCGCGCCGGCGAGTGTGACCGAGTCGGTAACGGTCCGGGTGCCGATCAGCGCGGCGACGCCGTCGGTCGAGACCACGCGCTCGCAGATGAGCTCCACGGTCGCTGAGATATCCGTCGCGAACCTGCCCGTCAACGGCCGCAACTTCATCGACTTCGCGCTGCTGACGCCGGGCGTGACGCGCGATGTCCGGACGGGCGACATCAGCTTCGCGGGGCAGCGCGGCACGCTCAACAGCCTCGTTGTTGACGGCGCCGACAACAACAACACGTTTTTCGGCCAGACCCTCGGGCGCACGGGGTCCGGCCGCGCCCCCTACCAGTTCAGCCAGGACGCGGTGCAGGAATTCCAGGTGAACTCGAACGCGTACTCGGCGGAATACGGGCGCGCCGGCGGCGCCGTCATCAACGTCGTGACCAAGTCCGGCACGAACACGCCACACGGCTCGTTGTTCGATTTCTACCGGGACAAGGCGCTGAACGCGAACGATGCGATCAACGTGCTGAACAACCGTCCGAAATCCCCCTATCACTACAACCAGTTCGGGGGCAGTTACGGCGGCCCGATCAGGAAGAACCGGCATTTCGTGTTCGCGAACTACGACGGCCAGCGCAACACGCAGCCCAACGACGTCTTCATCGCGCTGCCGGCGGGCGCCACGCTCGACGCCGACGGGGCGGCCGGCCTTGCGCGGGTCCTCGGGCTCGGGCAGTCGTGGACGCGCGGCCAGGATCAGGACGTGTTCTTCGTGAAGACCGATTCCCACACCGCCCCGGGACGGCTCACGCTGCGCTACAACCACCAGAACTTCACCGGCAAGAACTTCGAGACGAGCGGCCCGCAGAACGCCCTCGAGCACACCGGGAACTCGAAAGTGAAGACGCGCACGCTCAACGGGTCGCTCACGAGCGTCCTCAGCAGCAGGCTGCTGAACGAAGTGCGCGGCCAGTGGGCGCGCGACATCGAGCCGGGATTCGCGAACAGCGACAGGCCGGAGGCGATCATCCGCCAGGGGGGCTCCGCCATCCTGACGATCGGGCGGAACAACTTCAGCCCGCGCGAGACGACCATCGGACGCGCACAGGTGGCGGACACGCTCACCTGGATGCGCGGCGCGCACTACATCCGCACGGGCGCCGACCTGCAGTTCGATCGGATCGTCAACTTCTTTCCGGGAAACTTCGGCGGGTCGTACACCTTCAACAGCCTGGCGTCATTCCAGCTCGGAAGGCCGAGCGCGGCCGGCGAGCGGTTCGTGCAGGCGTTTGCCGGCGACGGGACGACCGGCGCGACGACGCACCCGGACATCGACGAGTACTCGGTGTTCGTGCAGGACGAGTGGCGCGTGCACCACGACGTCACGATCAACGCCGGACTGCGCTACGACGTGCAGAAGTTTGCGACGCCGCCGGTCAGGAACCCCGACGCGCAGCTCGCCGCCGCCGGGATCGACACCGGCAGGCTGACCACGGACGCGAACAACTGGGGGCCGCGGATCGGCGTCGCCTGGGCCCCGACGGGGCGGGGCTACGTCGTCCGCGCCGGGTACGGGCTCTTCTACGGCCGGACGCCGTCGATCATGGTCGGCACCGCGCATTCGAACAACGGCATCAACGTCCAGACGATCACGTTCACGGGCTCGCAGGTGCCCACCTACCCCGCGATTTTCCCGGGCGTCCCCGGCGGCGCCACGCTGCCCAGGCCGACCATCTTCATTTTCGACAAGCAGTACCAGAACCCGCGCGTCCAGCAGGCGAGCACCGGGATCGAGTACGCGCTCGGACCCGAGACCTCCGTCGCGGTGAGCTACCTGTTCGTGCACGGCGACCAGTTGTCGCGCTCCACGGACCTCAACGTCGGACCCGCGTCCCCCATCAATTTCACCGTCGCGGAGACCGGCCAGGCGCTTCCGCACTACCGCTTCGGGACCGTGCCGTTCTCGAACTTCGCGCGCATCATCGCGTTTCAGAGCAGCGCCGTGTCCACCTATCATGGCCTGGCCGTGGAGGCGAACCGCCGGTTCAGCGGCGGCCTGCAGGCACGGGCGGCCTACACGCTTGGAAAAGTCACCGACACGGCGCCCGACGCGACCGCCGTGGTCCCGGGCACCGACGATGCGAAGTTCGCGTCGAATCCCGCGGACTTCGACGCCGACCGCGCGCCGGGCAACAACGACCAGCGTCACCGGCTGGTGCTGAGCGGTGTCTTCACCACCGACGCCGAGACCCGCGGCGCGCTCGCGGGTGGATGGACCTTCGCCGCGATCCTCACGGCGCAGTCCGGCCAGCCGTACTCCGCCTACGTGAGCAACGACATCAACAACGACCAGAACGCCCGCAACGACATCGCGCCCGGCACCACGCGCAACCAGTACCGCTTGCCGGCGCAGCTGTCGTTCGACCCGCGCATCGCGCGCGACATACCGGCCGGCCGCGTGAAGGTGCAACTCATCTGGGAGGCCTTCAACCTGTTCAACCGCGACAACATCAGCGGCGTGCGGAACACGCTCTACAACGTCGCCGGCACCACGCTGACGACGCTGGCGAACTTCCAGCAGCCGACGCTGTCGAGCGGGCCGCGGATCATGCAGGTGGCGGTGAAGTTGCGCTTCTGAGGGAAACCGCAGTTCCAGAGACGGGGGCTGCTTGCGATTCCGGCGACGTTCACTGCCACGCAAGAGCTCTCGCAGAACTCGCCGAAA
>JANOJK010000006.1:0-3618 GCA_031408165.1 Acidobacteriota bacterium
CCTCGTTTTCGCTGACGCGCAAAATTTTTTATTTTCTTCTGATAACAAAGTTTTTGGTATGCCCTTGCGTGAAGAAATCGAGCAGGCGCAATATTCGATTCTAGTCCAACCGGAAGTCGGCACCGAGGTAAATGCGCTTCACTTCCTCATCGTCGGCGAGGGTTTGCGGCGTCCCGCTTTTGAAGATGACGCCGTCGTGCACGATATAAGCGCGGTCCGTGATCCGGAGCGTCTCGCGGACGTTGTGATCCGTGATGAGGACCCCGATGCCCTGGGACTTCAGGTGGAAGATGATCTTCTGAATGTCGGTGATGGCGATCGGATCGATGCCCGCGAACGGCTCGTCGAGCAGCATGAACTTGGGGGAGATGACGAGCGCGCGCGTGATCTCCACCCGCCGGCGCTCCCCGCCCGAGAGGGTGTAGGCCGGGGACTTGGCGAGCGGGGTGAGCCCGAGCTCCGCCAGCAGCTCACGGAGCCGGGCGCGACGGGCGGTGCCGTCGAGATCCAGCGTCTCGAGGATCGCCATGATGTTCTGCTCGACCGTCAGGCCGCGGAAGATGGAGGCCTCCTGCGGCAGGTACCCGATGCCTTTCCGCGCCCGGATGTACATCGGATCGTCGGTCACGTCGATGCCGTCGAGCAGGACCCGCCCGGAGTCCGGGGCTGTGAGCCCCACCACCATCGAGAACGTCGTCGTCTTGCCGGCGCCGTTGGCACCGAGGAGTCCGATCACTTCCCCCGACGCGATCTCGACGTTCACTCCTTTCACGACCGTCCGCCCGCTATACGACTTGGTCAGATCCCTGGTGCGTAACGTTGCCATTCAGTGCGACCCGTCGGAAGGGCAGGTGGGCTCGGTTCGCGTACGCTGGCCGGCGGTGTTGTTGCCGGTGGCGGTCGAGGTGTTCAGGGCACGGTCGAACACGAGCCTGGTGCCTTCGGTGATCCGGCAGTTGGCGGGCGTCTGGTCGTACAGCTTCACGGGGCTGCCGGTCATCGTGTAAATGGCGTCTTTCGCGAGGTAGGTGAGGTGGGTGCCATACGCGCGGCGGTTCTGCTGCCGGGATACGACGTTGCCGTCGGCTTCCGCACGTTCAAGCGCGCCCCCCTCCTCGGCCATGAACAGCTCGATCGTGTCTCCCGTCACGTCGCCGTTGGGACCGCTCATGTGGGCGTGGCCGGTGTAGGCCGCGCGGCGCTTCGCGTCCTCGTAAAGCAGCTCGTCGGCCACGGTGGTGGTGGCTACCGTGGTGGTGGCTGTGGTTCCCTCCGCGGCGCCGGCCTTCGGCGCCGGCTTCGCGCCCGCGGGCTGGCCGGCGGCCGCTTTCCCGCCCGGCTCGGTCAAGACCATGGTGGTCACAACGTTGGTGATCGCGCGAAGATTGCCGGTCTTGTCCTCGAGCACGATTTTGTCCGCCTTGATGGTGGTCTCGTCCTGCCAGAGCGTGGCGTTGCCTTCGTAGGTGGCGACCGAATTGGCGCCGTCATAGTCGAGACGGTTCGATCGCACGTTGACCGGTTCGCTCTGCTTGAGCAGGGACGGCACCCTGACGGCGGCGCCTTCGTCTGTTTTCCCGGACGGCACGCTCGCGGGTGCATGAGCGCTACCCTGCGGCGACCCTCCCTTCGGGGACGGGTTCCGGGGCTCTCGCGCCGGCGTGCCCGGCTGAGGCGTCATGACGCTGCGCACCAGCGTCTCGGCCTGCATCCTCTGGTTGCTCAGCCCCATCTGGATGTTGCGCGCGTCGACGCTGATGCGGCCGTCGGACACGTGCGGGCCGCGGCCGATGTTTCGATCGCCGGGACTCAGATCGAGGCGATCCTGCGTGATCGCATACACGGCCATCGGGGCCTCGGCCTTCGTCTTCGGACCGTCGGTGAAGACCACGTGGTTCTGGAAGATGGCGTTTTCGATGTCCCCGAACCCCGGCTTGGTGCGGACGTCGAGGCGATCGGACTTCGCGGTGCGATCGACCGCCGGGAGCTTGCCGCGCGCGGCGCGGCTCTCGCGATAGTCGACGCTGCCGGAGAAGGTCGCCGCCTCGATCCCGGCACCGGGGGCGCCCGTCGCCTGCAACGAGGCCGACCGGATGGTGCGCGCGGGGATCTCGCCCTCGGGCGGCAGGTCGACCTGCACGTTCTCGTTCGCCACGAGGCTGGTCACCGTCGCGCCGTCGGGCGCGAGCGCGATGTCGATCGCCTTCCCGGCGATACGGCGACCGGTCCTGCCTTTCTCCGCCGGCAGCTGGACCACCGCGTTCTCGACGAGCCGCGCGGACTGCAGCGTGCGGCCGTTCTCGGCGTACGAGAGATCGATGTCCCTCGCCCGCATGTCCTGCGGCCCGCGGCTGCCCGGCTTTCCGGTCATCCGCGAGTTGCCGCGCAGCTCCATGCGTGTCACGCGCTCGTCGTCTTCGGTCAGGAACACCGTCGCCTCGTCCGCCTCCGCGACCTGTCCCGCGCCGTCGAGCCGCGCCGCGCCTGTGAACTTCATGTAGTGCTCGGCCCGCGCCATGCCGGCGGTGGTCGAGGTGACGTGAATCTCGCCGTCCCCCTTCTTGTCGGGGGCGACGTCCACCTTCGCCTGATCGAGCAACCAGAGGACGTTTCGGGCCTGGTCGTAGGTCGCGCCCACGCCGCTGCCCGTCATGCGCCCCTTCGTGAAGGCCAGCGCCCCGGGGATGCGCGTCATCTGCTCCTCGTCGTTGTAGGTGGCGCTGGAGGTGGTGACGACAATCCCGTCGCTGGTCGTGAGCTTCACGCCGCCGGTGAATTCCGCGGTGCCGATCTGCTTGCCGGGCGGTACGGTGATCTGCGCGTCCCGGGACTCGATGAGGATCTGCCGGCCATTCTTGTCCGGCATCTCCACCTTGACGCCGCCGCCGAATTTCGAGCTGCCGTCCGCGTAGGTCAACTGGTTGCCGAACCTGATGCGGAAGGTGACCTTGCCCTCCTTGCGGGGATCGTGGACCTCGTAGGTCCCTTCGCCAAGATTGTTCACGACCGCCTTGGCATCGAGCTTCTGCGGCACCGTCGCGGGGGGCCCGGCCGGCTTGTGCCCTCTGCGCAAAGACACCCCCACGGCCGCGGCAAACACCACGACGAACAGGGCTATCGCCAGCCGTAAACGCTTCTGCCAGTTGGCCAAACTTCAGGACCCGTGATGATTATAGGTCGCTCAAGCTCTTGAAGTCGGCCACCGTGAGCTCCAGATATGTTTCCCCTTGGAACTCATTCTGATCGAGCGAGAAGGCGAGGTTGACTCCCGCCCTGTGCTCCGTGAGGAACGCCGCGCGCTCGGCGGCGCGCCAGGCGATCGCGCGGAAGCTGCGACCGTCCTGCCGGAACGTCATCTTCAAGTGGCGGTCCTTCAGGGGCCGCGGACCGTCGACGACCTCGACCGGCATCGCGTGGAAGATCGGCCGCGGATTCGCGAGCCCGAAGGGGGCCATCAGGTTCAGGCCGTCTACGAGCTCGGGCGTGATGTGCTTCAGACTCAGGTTCCCGTCGATGCGGAGCCGCGGCCGGAGCTGATCGGGATCGAGCACGGCGTTCGCGTGCGCGTTGATCCGCGCCCGGAACTCCGGCACCTTCGCCGCATCCATCGTCAGACCG
>JANOJK010001037.1:0-2820 GCA_031408165.1 Acidobacteriota bacterium
CGGCGGTCGAGGATGCCGGCGGCGACCTGCGCATCGTCCGGTCCCGCGGGCGAGCTTTCCCGCACGGCGTACTTCACGCTGCAGGACTGAGGGAGTCTGGAGGAGGGAGACTGGAGGTCGGGGGCTAAGGTCGGGAAACCCCGAGTCCAACCTCCAACCTCCAACCTCCAACGCGCTACTTCTTCACCGGCGTGTCGTCCGCCTTCAGGTCGCCGATCGCGTACTGAATGCCGGCGACGAGGTGCTCGAGCATCGGCGTCATCGCATAGATCCGCTCGCCGTGGCCGTGCGCTTCGTAGAAGAGGCGGCCCTTGCCTTCGCTCCGGATCCAGCTGAGGGCGTAGTCGTGGTCGGCGCGCGGATCACGTTCCTTCTGTTTGTCCTCCGGTGACATTTTTTCGTAATCGACACTCGTCAGCACGCGCACGTTCGCGCGCGAGAACGATTCGTCGTTGAAGGTATAGGTCTCGTCGTGAATCTCGAACGAGCGGCCGTGGAACATGGCGGTCAGCGGACTCTTCGGATCATCGATCTTGACCGTGATGAGCTGGGGATCGTTCCAGTGCCATTTGAAGTATCCGCCGATCATCTTGTTGAACTCCGGCCAGAGGGGACGTCCGCCGGGGACCGTCGAAGGGGTCCCGACAGCCTCGCCGCACGTGTTGCCATGGTACGCGTCGCTCGCGGCATGGATGGCGGCGATGCCCTTCCCGCCCCGCACGAACTCGAGCAGCGCGGCCCGCCGCGCGGTGGTGGCCGCCGGGTCCTTCGGGTCATCGAGGAAGCACCCGGTCGTATTGTCGAGGACAATCGCGTCGTACTGCGCCAGGTTCTGCGCGGTGATGTCGGTCGCCTCATACGTGAGCGTGCTCGCCCAGGCGCCGGTCGTCGTGCCCAGCGCCTCGACGGTAGCTGCCGCCAGCGGAATGGAGGAATGGACCCATCCGACAGCCCGGGCGATCACCAGGACCTTGCGCGGGCGTGCCGGCCGGGCCGAAGCCTTGGCGGGCAGCGCCGCCATCATCTTCGCGACGTCGTCCGGGCAGGCCGTGCGCGGGTTCGAGCTGCGCCCCCCGCACGTCGGCGCGGGCGGCCGGGTTTGCGCCGGCGCCGGGGCCTGAGCCGCGGGCTGCCCCGCGGGCTGGCCCGCGGCCTGCCCCGCTGACAGTTGTCCGAATCCGCTTCCGAGCAACAGTGCCATGCACGCAGCCGCCGCGACAGGCGCCGTGGAAATCCTTCCCCGCATCATCGACCTCCTCGCGCCATCGGCGCTCCAACAAAAACCTGAGCTGATTGCGTTCCGCGTGGTCCCGGGCCTACTTTTCAAACGCGACGTTGTCGACGATGATCATGCCCTGCTTGTTCATCTCGCACTGGTCGCAGAACGCGGTCAGGGTGATCGACGTCAGCTGCTTGAAAATGTCCTTCGGATCGACGCACACGCTCGCCCATGCCGGCTGGGCGAAGCCTTTGAGCGGCACGCGGTAGGTATTGAGTCCCGGCCGGACCCTGAAGGTCATGATCGGGTAAGCCATCGCCGGGTCCTTACCCTTGGTGTTGCTGCGCGCTTCCAGGCGCAGGATGTCGATGCCCGTCGCGTACGCCTGCAGCGACAGCACCTTGTACCCGCTCACGTCGTCGGGCGCCGGCCTGCCGTCGGCGTCGGGCTGCCCGTGGATTTCGACCGTGACCCCGGCCCACTGATTCGGCGCAAACAGGGCGTAGTCGAACTTCATGGCGTGATTCGGATCGTTCGGCTTGACGCGGACCAGCTCGGGCGCCGGCGGATCGACGCCGGCCGCTCCTTTGAAGGTGCTCTTGTGAACGTCGCTCTCCTGGTACGCGAACAACTGGATCCGGCCGCCGCGCGTGCTGACGGGGCGGTTGTTCTCGATTTTCTCGAAGTCGGCGTACACGAGCCCCTCCGCGTTGGCGGGCTGCGGCGGCGTGGCCGGGGCCTGGTCTCGCGCCTGCCTGCCGTCCCGCGCATGGAGCGCGGCCGGCGCCGTTGCGGCCAGCCAGAGCACGACGATGGATCCGAACACAGCGAGATGCTTCACGGCAGGCGCCTCCTTCCGAGCGGGCTCCGAATGCAGGCCCGCTGCATGAACGTGCTCTGGCAGGATATCGCGGTTGGGAGCCTCAGCACACGCGCGTAATTCAGGCCAGCCGTTACTCGATCAGCTGGACAGCCGCTTCCCGCACCTCGCGTCGGTCGCCCTGCGTAACGGTCAGCCGGATCGTGTACCGCCCCGGCGCCAGGGCCTCGAGCGCCACTTGCCCGAGGTGCGCGATGCGACCGGAGGCGTCCGCCGCGGTCAGCGGGGCCGGCGATTGCATGACTGACTGCCCGGCGCGGATCACTTCCAGCGTCGCCCGGGGCGCGTCGCCGGATGCGGGCGTCAGGGCCACGTACAAGGTGACCGTCTTGTCGCGCGACTTCCGGAGCGGTTCACCCAGGTTGGGATACACCAGCAGGTCGCCGGCGTAGAGCGGATTCCCGGCGTCGCGCTCTCCCGGCTGCACGCGTTCGGCGCGCTGGACGATCACCAGGCTGCTGACGTGGAGCGTTCGCGCGCTCGTCTCCGGCACCGTGAAGGGCACGCGCGTGACCCCGGCCCGCTTGCCGAGCGCGTCATGGACCGCGACGTCGAGCGTGTAGGTGCCGGCACCGAGCGTCGGCTGGCGGAAGAACAGGATCTCGCCGCGCTGCGCCTGCGCGATCTGCTGATCGGGCCCCGCGAGGCGGTACGGCTGGCTGGCCTGCCGCACGACCTCGCCTCGCGCATCCCGCACCCGCGCCAGGATGGTGAAGTCGGT
>JANOJK010000033.1:0-2413 GCA_031408165.1 Acidobacteriota bacterium
GGCGGCGAAATGGCCCGCCGTCACTTCCCGCAACGGCGCGGCATGGTTGAATGAGGCGGGATCCAGCAGGATCCGCTCCCGCGGCGCTTCAGGATCGGGCACCGGGATCGCCGAGAGCAGCGCGCGCGTATACGGGTGCTGCGGCGAGGCGAAGAGCTTCGCGGTGTCTCCCATCTCCACGATTCTTCCCAGATACATCACGGCCACGCGGCTGCAGATGTGCTCGACCAGGCGCAGGTCGTGCGCGATGAACAGATACGTGAGCGTCAGCCGCTCCTGCAGCTCCATCAGCAGGTTCACCACCTGGGCCTGCACCGAGACGTCGAGCGCCGACACCGGTTCGTCGGCGATGATGAGCGAGGGGTTGAGCGCCAGGGCCCGCGCGACGCCGATCCGCTGCCGCTGGCCGCCGCTGAACTCGTGCGGGTAGCGCGCCAGGTGATCGGGGTTGAGGCCGACGAGGGCGAACAGTTCCTTCACGCGCGCCCGGCGTTCGGCCCGGGACCCCAGCTTGTGGATGATGAGCGGCTCTTCGACGATGTCGGCGACGCGCATCCGCGGGTTCAGCGACGAGTACGGATCCTGGAAGACGATCTGCATGTCCCGGCGTGCGCGTCGCAGATCGCCCCGCGAGAGCGCCAGCACGTCACGGCCGTCATACAGCACCTCGCCGCTCGTCGGCTCGATGAGCCGCAGGATGCAGCGCCCGGTGGTCGTCTTGCCGCTGCCCGATTCGCCGACGAGGCCGAACGTTTCCCCCTTGTCGATCGAAAAGCTCACATCGTCCACCGCCCTCACGACCGTCCGCTTGCCGAAGAGCCCTTTCTTCCGCGAGAACTCTTTGGAGAGATGGCGCACCTCGAGCAGCGGCATCAGCGCTTCACCTCGGGGAGGATCTGAGGGTCCACGGCGGGGGAGTAGAGGTAGCAGCGGGTGGCGTGTCGAGGGTCGAGGGTCGAGGATCGTGGATCGTTCCGGGGTTTTCCGGTCCTCGGATCTCGATCCTCGATCCCCGGCCCCGTGGCGTGACGAGGATCGAGGGTCGAGGGTCGAGGGTCGTTCCGGGGTGCTCCGGTCTTCGGCCCTCGGTCCTCGGTTCCCGGTCCCCCGTCCCCGGTGTCCGCTCGTCGATCCTCGATGACCGTCACCCCCGGCGGAGCCGCGTCGCAGGGCTCGAAGCGGTTCGGGCACCGGGGCGCGAACGCGCAGCCCGGCGGCAGGAGACCGATCGGCGGGACGGTGCCCTGGATCGCCTGCAGCCTCGATCCGCGCGCGCCCCCGGGAATGGACGCGAGCAGGCCACGCGTATACGGATGGCGCGGGTCCCGAAACAGCTCCCGGACCGGCGCCTCTTCGACGAGACGTCCCGAGTACATCACGGCGACGCGGTCGCCCATCTCGGCGACGACGCCGAGATCGTGCGTGATGAGGAGCAGCGCCAGGCCAAGCCGCTTCTGCAGGTCCCGCAGCAGGTCGAGAATCTGCGCCTGGATGGTGACGTCGAGGGCCGTCGTCGGCTCGTCGGCGATGAGGAGCGTGGGGTTGCAGGACAGCGCGAGCGCGATGAGTGCGCGCTGCCGGAGGCCGCCCGACAGCTGGTGCGGATAGTCGCGGACACGCCGCTGGGGCTCCGGCATGCTGACCGCTTCCAGCAGCGCCACGGCGCGATCCTTCGCCGCGCGCCCGCGCGCCACGCCGTGGACCATCAGCGTCTCTTCGATCTGGTTGCCGATGGTGAACACCGGGTTCAGCGCCGTCATCGGTTCCTGGAAGACCAGCCCGATCTCCGCGCCGCGGATCTTCTGCATCTCCCGCTCGCCGAGCGTGAGGAGGTCGCGCCCTTTGAACACGATCCGGCCGCCCGCGATCCGCCCGGGGCGCTGCACGAGGCGCAGGATGGAAAGCGCCGTCACCGACTTCCCGCTGCCGGACTCACCGACGAGACACAGCGTCTCGCCGGCGTTCACATGGAAGCTGACGTCGATCACCGCGGCGGCCGGTCCTGCGGGGAGGTCGAAGACGGTGGTCAGGCCGCTGACGGACAGGAGAGTGGAGGTTGGGGGCTGGAGGTTGGGGGCGGGAACGGGGGAGACAGAGGGATCCCGGCGCGGCCCTTCGTTGCCTCCGCCCAGCCTCCGGCCTCCGTCCTCCCGGCCTCCGTCCTCCAACCTCTGGCCTCCGTCTTCCAACCTCCGGCCTGCGTCCTCCAACTTCCGGCCTCCGTCCTCCAACCTCCGGCCTCCGTCCTCCAACCTCCGGTCGTCAGGCTTCGATCTCCCCTATGCTCCCCGAATACCGCGCGCATCGCGTCCGAGATTTCGCCAACGGTCGCGTGCGCCTCGACGGCGTGGACGATCGGGGGCACCAGGTTGCCCGTCCCTGCCGCCGCCGCCGACACCGCATCGATCGCGGC
>JANOJK010000089.1:0-7483 GCA_031408165.1 Acidobacteriota bacterium
ACGGCGGGCAGCCCCCCGACCATGCCGGCCGACGGATGGACCGGCACCAGCCGCCCGGTGAAACCGCTGCGGCGCAGGTTCCGGAGGATCTCGGAGCCGATCCGTCCGGGCTCGCGATTGGCGCCTACGATCGCGATGCACCGCGGCTCGAAGAACGGCCGGATGGAGGCGGCGGCAGCCAGCCGGGCGCGCCGGTCCGACGCGTCCGCGTAGGCGTCGGTCGATTCCAGGGCGAGGACGACCTGGAACACGCCGTGGTCCAGGCCCTGAGTCAGCGCGAACCCGGACTGCAGGAACACGTCCATCATCGGCAGGTTCTCGCCGAGCACGAAGGCGTCGAACGACCGGACGCCGCGCTCCCGCGCGATCTCGGCGAGCCGCTCGAGCATCCGCGTGCCGAGGCCGCGACCCTGCATCGCGTCCGCGACAGCGAACGCGACTTCGGCGCGTTCGGGGCGGACCGGGTCGCGATAGTAGCCCGCGAGGCCGCACAAGCCGCCGGCCCGCTCCGCCACCAGCAGCACCTGTGAATCCTGATCGACCGCGATCAGGCGGCGCACCTTGTCGAGGTCGAGGTGCGGATCGGTCATGAAGCGGTAGTAGAGGCTGCGTTCCGACAGCCGCTCGAAGAGCGCCAGCACAGCCGCGGCGTCGGCCGCGATGACCGGGCGCAGGCGCGTCGTCGTGCCGTCGCGGAGGAGCACGTCGGAGGCGACGTCCATGATCGGAAGTACAGTGGGCATGGCTCTCGCAGGAGCATCAGACAGGCCAGCGGGAACGCTCTGAAAAGCAGAGCGTTTCCGCGAATCCTTACTGGTGCTGCCGGGATTTCGGCAGGCTCTGCGGGCCGGCACCGCATCGGCAACTGGAGGTCTCACATGCGCACGACCATCCCGGCAGCACTCGCGATTCTGCTTACCGCAGCCGTGGCGGTCAGCGGCGATGGCCCCGCTGCCAGGCAAGCGAAGCGGCCGGCCGCGAAGGCCGCCGTCGTGACCGCGGTCGCGGGACCCAGCTGGCTGAATCATCTCGGCATTCCGTTTCGCGACACGAGCATCGGACGCGGGGCCGGGCGCTACGGCGGCAGCCCCACCGATCTGGCCATCGAGCGGAAGCCGCTCGTGCTGAAGGTCGAGGGATCCGTGGCGCTGACGGGCGCCGACCTCTATCGCATGAACTGCCAGGGATGCCATCGGGCCGAGGGGACCGGGGCGCCGCCGGAAGTAAGGTCGCTGCTGCCGGCGGTCGAAGGCTCCTCCTTCGAGATGATGCGGCAGCGGCTGCGGGCCGACGGACGCGCCGGCGAGGGAGACGCGGGGCGCGAGAAGGCCCGCGCGGCGCGGCTCGCGCTCTACCACCGGATCCAGAAAGGCGGCCAGAAGATGCCGCCGCGCGGACACCTGCAGGCGTCCGACCTCGACCTGTTGTACACGTATCTGACCGAGCTCGCCGGCGCCGGCGCGAAGCCGCCGTCCCATGAGATGGTGAGCTGGGCGCGCGTCGGTGAGAACGTGGTGAAGGGCACCTGCCACATCTGCCACGACGCGGCCGGGCCGCGTCCGGCGGGCAAGGCGTTGCTCGCCGGCGCGACGCCGCCGCTCTCGTCGCTCCTCGCCGACAAGTCGATCGCCGACGTCGTGAACAAGGTGCGCGAAGGCGCCCCCATCCTCATGGGGGACCTTCCGATCCACTATCGCGGACGCATGCCGGCCTTCTATTACCTGAAGGAACAGGAGGTCGCGGCCGCCTACCTGTTCCTCGCGCGCTATCCTCCGCAGGCGAAGTAGCGTGGTGCCCGTGCCACCGCCGTGCTGATCCGCCGTTCCCCGGACGACTGGCTGACCGCCGAGCTGCTGATCGCCGGACTCGCCGCGCTCGGCATCGTGGCGCACGCCTGGCTCCGGTGGGGGACCGGAATGGGCGTCGCCGCGGCGAACGTGCCGCTCTACGTGGTGCTCGCGGCCGGCGGGGCGCCGCTCGTCGGCGCCCTGGCGCTCAACGCGGCGCGGCGCCAGTTCGGATCCGATCTGCTGGCCGGCATCTCGATCGTCACCGCCGTCCTCCTGGGCGAGTATCTGGCGGGGGCGCTCGTCGTGCTGATGCTGTCGGGCGGCCAGGCGCTCGAGGCCTTCGCGCTGGGCCGCGCCTCCTCGGTCCTGCACGCCCTCGCCCGCCGCATGCCCTCGGCCGCGCACCGCCGCGTGGACGGCCGCGTCGAGGACGTCGGCCTCGACGAGGTCCGGGTCGGCGACAGCCTGATGGTGTTCCCGCACGAGATCTGCCCCGTCGACGGCGTCGTGATCGAGGGACACGGCGTGATGGACGAGTCCTATCTCACCGGCGAGCCCTTCCTGATGCCCAAAGCGCCGGGCGCGGAAGTATTCTCAGGCGCCATCAACGGCGAGAACGCCCTCGCCATCCGCGGCACCCGCGCCGCGGTGGACTCCCGCTACGCCCGAATCATGGAGGTGATGCGCGACTCGGAGCAGCATCGTCCGCGCCTGCGGCGGCTGGGCGACGTGCTCGGGGCCCGCTACACGCCGATCGCGCTCGGCCTTGCCGCCGCCGCCTGGCTCTGGAGCGGCGATCCGGTGCGGTTCCTGGCCGTCCTCGTCGTCGCCACGCCGTGTCCGTTGCTCATCGGCATCCCGGTCGCGATTATCGGATCCATCTCCCTGGCCGCGCGCCGCGGCATCATCATCCGCGACCCGGCCGTGCTCGAGCGGATCGACCAATGCCGCACGATCATCCTCGACAAGACGGGGACGCTCACCTACGGCGCCCCGTCGCTGACCGATCGCGTCGCCGTGCCGGGCGCCGACGACCGGCGGACGCTGCACCTGGCCGCGAGCCTCGAGCGGTACTCGAAGCACCCGCTCGCGAAGCCGATTGTCGCGGCCGCGGCGCACGAGCGCCTGGCCCTGCTCGACGCGTCGGAGCTCCGCGAGCACCCGGGTGAGGGACTCGAGGGGCTCGTCGACGACGCCAGGGTCCGCATCATCGGGCGCCGGCAGGCCGAGGCGCTCGGCCTCGGACCGGCGCTGCCTCCCCAGGTCCCGGGCCTCGAATGCGTGATCCTCGTCGACGGCGCCTACGCCGCGACCTACCGGTTCCACGACACGCCGCGGGAGGACAGCCGTTCGTTCATCAGCCATCTCGGACCGAGGCACCGGCTCGAGCGCATCCTGCTCGTCTCTGGAGATCGCGAGCAGGAAGTGCGCTATCTCGCCGCGCGCGTCGGCATTCAGGAGGTCTACGCGGGGCGCACGCCCGAGGAGAAGGTCGCCATTACGCGCGACGAGGTGCGGCGCGCGCCGACGCTGTTCATCGGTGACGGCATCAACGACGCGCCCGCGCTCGCGGCCGCCACCGTGGGCCTGGCGTTCGGACATCAGAGCGAGATCACGACGGAAGCGGCCGGGGCCGTGATTATGGACACGTCGCTCGAGCGGGTGGACGAGCTCTTTCACATCGCGCGGCGGATGCGCCGGATTGCGCTGCAGAGCGCGGTTGGCGGCATGCTCCTCAGCATCGCCGGCATGCTCGTCGCCTTCGCCGGCTGGCTCCCTCCGGTCTCCGGCGCCGTGTTTCAGGAGGTGATCGATCTGGGCGCCGTGCTCAACGCGCTGCGGGCGGCCGTCCCGGGCGGCGCGCTCAGCGACTACTCAAAAGACACGACGGAATGACTGTCGCGACCGGCGACGCGGTTCAGCGTAGCGCGCCGGCGGTCTTCGGGAGCTCGACCCAGTACCAGCCTCGAAGTTCCCCGCTCTTGAAGCCCACGGCGCGATCCGCAGGGTACCCATCTTTCAGCGCGGCCCGGACCGCGGGCAGGAATGACGCCGGAGCGCCGTGGCAGTGCTCGCACACCGGCTGCATCGCAATCGGCCGCAGGACGCCGAGACGGTCGCCGAGATCGACCGCGAATCCCTGGACGTCCGCTGCCTGGCGTCCGGCGTTCGCCTCCACGATCCGGGCCGCCCACGGCCGCGGCGCGTTGGTCGGGCTGCGCAACCGATCGCTCGTTCGGCCCGTGGCGTACCCCAGCTCCCGGCCGGTCGCGTTCGCGCTCGCGGTTGCCTCCAGATGGCACTGTTTGAGAGCATGTGTCGAACCGCCGTCCGCGAGCGCACGCGCCAGTTGCCCGAGCAGGGCACGGTGCTGCGCGGCGATGATTCCCTCCGCCGTGGCGATGGCCGGCTTGAATGCGGCCGGCGCGTCGGCAATCGGCCACGAGATCGGGGCGGGCGTCGATTGCGCGTGCAGCGGCGCCGCGGCACAGAGCGCGGCGAGCAGCAGCGTGACCGTCGCGAACAGGCTACGAGACATGGGGCCTCCGGGTTCAGAAACGAGTGTTCAGGCGACGCGGTCCGATCCGTGCCCGGCCGCGGACGACGCCTCGTCGGCGGCGTCGACCGGCGCGCGCTCGACATGGATCGTGCACTCCTTGAGCAGGGCGACGAGGGCCCCGATCGCGGCCAGCACGGGCGCGACGACGACACCGACGACCCCCGCCGTCAGCGGAAACTCGGCCACCGTGCGCCCTTCGTGCCGCACGACCACCCGGCGCACGTTCCCCTCGTGAAGAAGGTCTTTCAGCTTCTCGCCCAGGCTGGCCGCGTCGGCCTTGAACGACTCACCACAGGATCTCGGTTCGGTCATGTCTCACTCCGTTGATCGCCAGGTCGATCGCGCCCGGCGGTTACGCGCGACGGCCCCGACGGGTACAACGCCACCTCGGATCTCGGCGTCGCGCTGGTGACTGGCCGCTCATGATGGCACTCTCGGATGCCATCTGTTACGCATAAAGCAGGCCGCGGTTCCGCGCACGATGCCGCAGCGAGCGCCGGAATTCCGGCGGCTATCGCCCGGCCGTTGCGGCCGGCGGCAGCGCGAGCACGAGCACGTTGGCCAGGCAGAGCACCCGGTAGGTCACCGATCCCATGCGCGGTCCGAGCAGCGGGGATGCGTGCAGGCCCATGAGGATGAGCCCGGCGCCGCGGTCGTGCACAATCTTTGCGATCTCCTCGGCCGGTTCGCCAAACATCACCAGCCCTTCCGTCCGGACGCCGGCCGGCATGGCCTCCATGACGTCATGGAGGCGGCGTTCCGCGCGATCCCGCCGTTCGCTGTCCACATTGGCCGTGTGCAGGTGGCCCGGAACCATGGCGCGCACCGGTTCGACGATGTGCACGAGCAGCAGGGGGACCGTGAGGGCTCGCGCCAGGCCGCTTGCGACGTCGACCTGGTGATCCAGCGCGCCGCTCAGATCCACCGGCGACAGGATGCGGCGCACGGTCGCGCGGATGTCGTCCAACTTTGCCGGACCCGGATCTCCCGACGGCGTCACCAGCACCGGCACCGTCGTTTCCCGCAGCACGCGCTCCGTGGTGGATCCGAAAAACAGCTTGCGCACTCCGGTCGCGCCCTGCGAGCTCATGACGATGAGGGCCGCCGCGCCGCCGGCTGAGAGTCGCAGGATCTCGGTGGCGGGGTGTCCCGTGGCAACGGCGAACGCCGCCGGCACGGCCGGCGGTTTACCGGCAAACGTGTCGTGAAAGAACCGCTCCATTTCGGTCTTCGCGTCCGCCGCCAGGCGTCCGGGCCCATGGGTCATCTCCGACGCCTCGACGAGCAGCGGGTCGTTAATCGTAAGAAGCGTCAGGCTTATTTGGAAATGGGCCGCGATCGCCGCGGCGTATTTCAGCGCGCCTCGCGATGATTCGGAGAAATCGATCGGACACACGACGGGGGCGGTCAGAGTCATGGTATCGGCAGCCCTTGCAATTATAGAGCCCGATGGCAGAGCTTGCGACCGCTGGCACGAGGGTTGCGGGTATGGCTCAGGAGGTCGTCGGAAGATGGCTCAGTGCTCCATTTTGTACCTGGCGTCGACCCGGGAAGACACCCCTATCCGTGCGCTCCGGGCCCTGGGCTTCCACGTCGATGCGTACGACGACCTGCCGACGAGCGAGGCGTTCGCCCGTTACCACGCGATCGTCGTGCGCGCGGAGATGGACTGGCGGCTGCCGATGCTCGCGGCGCGGCTGCGCGCAACGCCTCATTTCGGCCGGCGTGTGCTGCTGGCGCTGGTGCCCGAGGCGATGCCCGCCCGCGCCCAGCGCGAAGCGATTCAATCGGGTTTCGATTTCACGCTGCCCGACACCTGCGGCGTCCGGCGGCTCGCCGCCACCGTCCTGCGGCTGCTGCGACCATACCCGGAATATCGCTGCGTGCTCCGATCGCCGGCCGGGCGTCGCAAAGCGGCGTAGCCGCCCAGCGGTTGATCGTTCGTGCATGCGGAGCCCGGTTCGTGCCGTCTTTATTGGCGGTATCACGCTGGTGGGCGGCGCCGCATCCACCCGCGCACAAATGCTGATCGTCAACTCGCCCGAACTTGAAACGGCTCTCCCTCCAGGATCTGACGCGCGGCACCCGCCTTGCAGCCGCCGTGACCGACAGGCCCCGACATGACCACAGACGATGAGTTCGACCACCGCCTCGCCGAACGCCTTCATGCCCAGAGCCAGGTGCTGGCGCGGCGATGGCTCGAGCGGCTGAACGAAGTCCTGATCGTCGACCGCGAGGACATCTTCCCGACCGACGATCTGCTGGACCACATCCCGCAACTGATTCGGCAGATTGCCGCCTACGTCGGGGCGCCAGAAGTGGAAGAACTGGCGGCCAACACCGGCGTGGTCGCCAAGGCGCGCGAGCTGGGCCTGCTGCGGCACGCCCAGAAAGCGTCCGTCCACCAGTTGCTGCGCGAGTATCACCTCCTGGGAGGCATCCTCGAGGCTTTCGTGCGCGACGAGACCCTCGGCCTCGAGGTGCCGCCGTCCGCAGGCGACGTACTCCTGGTGGCCTCGCGAATCTCCCACGCGCTGCGGGTCCTGCAGCAGACGACCATCGACGCGTTCATCGCGGAGTACAAGGATCGAATCGCCGCCGCGCAGCACGCGCGGCTGGAGAGCTTCAACCGCCTCGTGAGCCACGAGCTGCGCCAGCCGCTCGGCACGCTCCAGTTCTCGCTCCGCGCGCTGCGGATGCCGGCCGCCGAAGACCCCGCCAAGCGCGATCGCCTGCTGGAGGTCGCCACCGCCAACGTGCAACGGCTGATCGATCTCACGCGGCGGCTCGAGGAAGTGGCGCGCGCCAAACACCGCGACGTGGGAGATCCCGAGCGGCAGGACGTCGACCTGGGCGCCCTGGCCAAGGAAGTGGCCCTGCAGCTCCGCGACATGGCCGACAACCGCCTCGTGACGATCCGGACGGCTGAGGATCTCCCCGTGATCGAGGTCGACGTCGCGCGCATCGAGCTCGTGCTGATGAACCTGGTGTCCAACGCCATCAAGTATTCCGACGCGGCCAAGCCGGAGCGCTTCGTCGAGATCTTCGTCAGCGGCGCCACCGACGACGGGCGCTCGATCTGCATCCGCGACAACGGCATCGGGATCCCCGCCGCCGACGTGCCGTCGATTTT
>JANOJK010000091.1:0-2653 GCA_031408165.1 Acidobacteriota bacterium
GACCACCGCCATGGGGGAGTGGGGCATCGCCACCGACGGCGGCGCGACGCTCGCGGCGGACTACGGCCGCGTGTCGGCGGCGCCCCGCTTCGGCACACGCGAAGTCTGGCACCTGGTCAACGGCGGCGGCGGGTGGGATCATCCCATCCACATCCATTTCGAAGAGGGGCAGATCCTGGCGCGGGACGGCAGCGCCGCGAGGGTGCCGCCGTGGGAGCGCGGGCGCAAGGACACCTATCGGCTCCGCCCGGGGGGGTCGGTCACGATCACCATACAGTTCCGCGACTGGGGCGGCATGTTCATGGAGCACTGCCACAACACGACGCACGAGGACAACGCGATGCTCCTGCGGTGGGACGTGAACACGAACGGCGAGCCGTTCCTGGCGCCGCTGCCGACGCCGTGTCCGACGCCGCAGGGTGTGGACTTCCACGACCCGACGTAGAGAATGCGGAATGCAAGATGCAAGATGCAAAATGCTGAATGCTGAATGCTGAATGCTGAATGGCGGAAGACACGGAGTAGGAGACTGGGCCGCATGGGACGCAACCTCGGACGTGGTGCCACGGCGCTCGGCGCGATCTGTTTGACCGCCGCGGTGGCCGTGATGAGCGGCACCGCGCCGGCGGCGATGCAGAACGCGCGCTGGGGCGCCGACTACTTCCCGAACGTGACGCTCACGACACAGGACGGCGTGAAGGTCCGGTTCTACGACGATCTCGTCAAGGGCAAGATCGTCGCGATTAACCTGATCTACACCACGTGCAAGTACGCGTGCCCGCTCGAGACGGCGCGCCTCGCCCAGGTGCAGAGACTCCTCGGCGACCGCATGGGGCGCGACGTGTTCTTCTACTCGATCACGATCGATCCCGAGATCGACACGCCGCCGGTGCTGAAGAAGTACGCGGAGCAATTCCGCGCGGGGCCGGGCTGGTTGTTTCTCACCGGCACGAAGGAAGACGTCGAACTGATCAGCCGGAAGATCGGGATCTATTCGCCTCCGAATCCGGCGAATCCCGATGGACACAAACCACACCTGCTCATCGGCAACGAGGCGACGGGGCAGTGGGTCCGCAACTCCGGCCTGGACAACGCGGGTTACCTCGCGAATACCATCGGCAACTGGCTCAACAGCTGGCAGACCGCGAGGAAGACCACCCGGTCCTATGCCGACGCGCCGAAGATCAACCTGGACCCTGGTGAGTACACCTTCAAAGGACATTGCGCGGCGTGTCACACGATCGGCGGCGGCGACCAGATCGGGCCGGACCTGCTCGGCGTCACCGCCCGGCGCGATCCCGCGTGGCTCAAGCGCATCATCCTGACGCCTGACAAGCTGATCGCCGAGAAGGATCCGATCGCGATGAAGCTGCTCGGGAAATACAAGCAGGTGCGGATGCCGGTGTTGGGCCTCGCTGACGCGGACGCGGCAGTGCTCATCGAGTACCTCGGCCGCGCGAAGGCCCCGGCTGGGGCGGCCACGGCTGCGAGCATCGCGCCGGCCAAGGGCGTCGCGCCTGCCGCGACCGCCGCGCCTGCCGCGACCGCCGCGGCGCTGCAGCCGCTCATCGATCCGTACCTGCGCATGCAGCGGTCGCTCAATCGCGACGGCGTCGCAGGAGTCGCGGAGGCCGCGCGCGCGATCGCCGGCGGCGCCGCAACGCTCGGACCGGCCGCGGAAGGGATTCGGACGGCCGCGCTGGCGTTCCGTCCAGGAGCGGACCTGACCGGCGCGCGCGCGGCGTTCGGCCGCCTGGGCGACGCGATGATGCGGTACGCGAGCCAGCACAACGCCGAGCTCGGGGCGGACGTGAAGGTGGCCTACTGTCCGATGCTCGGCCGCTACTGGTTCCAGCGCGGCGAGGCGGTTCAGAACCCGTTCTACGGCCGCTCGATGTCGGACTGCGGCCGTATCGTCGCCAAAGTTCCCGCGCTGAACACTAACGAAGCTCCGCCTCAAACCGCCAAGTGACGGGACGGGCGGGCGTGTCGGCGAATCTTCGTTAGTTGGCTTTAGAAGATGTCTAACGGATGACGGGTGCGACCTGGTCGGGCGCCACGATGCCGGGGGGCAACTCCAGCAACCTGATGCTGCGGAAGTGGATCTCCGCGCCTTCCGACTCGAGACACAGATATCCCTTCTTCTGCGTCGAGCGGCTGACGCCGTTCACGAACACGCCATTCACCGCAAGCTTGACGACCCCGTCGACGGCGACGACGTCGTAGGTGTTCCATTCGCCGCGCCCTTTCGCGCGGTTCTCGATGGACATGCTGCGCTCGCCGCGCGGATTGTCGGGCACGGTCCTGACGCCGCCGACGCCGAACAACTCGCCGTGCACGTAGGCGATTGGCGGGACGCGACCGTCGCGGGTATTCAGCTTGGGCCAGTCGAGCTCCAGCATCTGCACTTCGACGCCGTTGGGCAGCCGCGATTCGGGGTTCGGATTCGCGTTGCTCCAGATGAACACGCCCGAGTTTCCGCCCGGTTCGGTGTGCATCCACTCGATGTGCAGCACGAAGTTCTCGTACTGCTTCTCGCTGCGCATGACCCCGATGGGACGGCCCGAACAGATCAGGACTCCGTCTTTGACCCGCCAGGTGTCGTCAGCCGTGTTGACGTTGACCCATCCGGTCAGGTCGCGGCCGTTGAACA
>JANOJK010000095.1:0-1675 GCA_031408165.1 Acidobacteriota bacterium
CCGCCGAGCATCCGCTGCAGCGGCGCGCGCGGATCGAGCGCGATGTTGTAGAACTGCAGCGTCTGCAGGCCCCGGTTGAGGAAATGCAGGCGCGTGGGTACGGCCGACAGCAGCGTCGGGCACTGCGGGGCGTTGTTGAACAGCTCCTGGCACCGGCTGCTGATGCTCGTGAACGTGCCGTCGTTGCGGACGACCCCGCCGTCGGATCCGACGAACGCCACGTTCGGGGTCCTCGGGTGGAACACGATCGCGCGCACGTCGACGTGGCTGGAGTTCTGCGGCGTCTGCGCGTCGCTCGAGAACGCAAAGAAGCTCCGCCCGGCGTTGGTGGACCGAAGCGTGGACTCGCCGAAGGTCGGCGTGGCGACGCCGCCGATCACCACCGTATCCGGCTGTCCGTTCGGCACCGCCACCACGAGATCGTAGAAACACTGGCTCGAGCACAAGCTCCGGCTCGTGGAACCCGCCTCCGAGGTGCTGGCCGAGGTGAGCGCGATCCACGCGCTGGTATTCGCGACGCCGGCCCCGCTGCCTGCGACCAGCTTCGCCGCCGGAACGTCCGCATCATCAAGGCGGTACAGGCCCTGGCTCGCGGTGGCCAGCGTGCCGTTGTAGACGTACATCCGCGTGCGCCTCTCGCTCACGGTGAGATCGAACATCGCGAGATCCTGGAAGCGGCCCGCCCCTGTGATGGCGTAGACCGGCTTGAACGAGGTGTCGCCTCCCTCGAGCGACGCCGCGGAGCGGTGAATCGCGTTGTTCCACGCGGTGGCATAGACGATTGACGGATCTTTCGGGTCCAGCTTGACCAGCCGCACGCCGATCATCGTGTCCCCCTGGCCGACGCTCTGATTCGGATTGGCGGGAACCACGGGATCCAGGGGAGGCACCCAGAGCAGCGTCCAGCTGTCGCCGCCGTCCACGGTCTTGTACAAGCCCACGCGCGGCTGCGGGTAACCCGTCGTCTGGCTCTGACCGCCGCGCACCGCCGACATCCCCAGCATTGCCGTGGTCGTCGCGACGTAAATAGTCCGCGGGTGTCCCGGCTCGATCACCACCGTGCTGATGCCGCGCGTGGAGGTGAAGTCGATCGGCGACGGCGAGACGGCGGGATCGACGATGCTGGTCGAGAGGCGCGTCCAGCGGTCGCCGCCGTCGGTCGATCGGTACACACCCGTGCCCGCTCCGGAGTTCTGCGGGGAGTTGGTTTCCCCCGTGCCGACGTAGATCGTCTCTCCGCTCTCGTCGTTCGGATCGAGCGCCAGGCTCCCGATGTTGTTCGTGCCGAGTCCCTGTCCGATCCAGCGCCATCGGGCGTCATCGGTCTTCATCGCATCGTCGCTGCGCCAGACCCCGCCGCCGGCGGTCCCGACCCACAACCTGCACGGTCCGTCGATTGCGCAGGTCGGCGAGATCGCCAGCGCGGACACGCGTCCGGAGAAGTTGCCCGACCCGCTCGCCCCGCCCTCGGTCGTACTGGTCGGCCCCAGGCTGGCCCATGCCGGCGCGTGCGGGTCGGCGGCTCCGCGGTAGGCAATGCCGCGAAAGACCCAGTACTTCCCCGCCGCCGCGCGCGCGACGGCGAGCGTGCCCGGCGTGCCGGGAAACGCCTGCTGGTAGGCGCGAAGGTCCTCGAAACCGAGCGGCGAAAAGTTTTCCGCCTTCTCCGCGCGGG
>JANOJK010000100.1:0-2602 GCA_031408165.1 Acidobacteriota bacterium
CGTGCTCGACCTGATGCTGCCCGGCGTCGACGGGTTGACCCTCTGCAGCCAGATGCGGAAGGCCGGTCACTCGACGCCCGTGCTGATTGTCTCGGCACGCGATCTGGTGGAGGATCGCGTCATCGGTCTCGATGCCGGCGCCGACGACTACCTCGTGAAGCCGTTCGCCACGCAGGAGCTCGTCGCGCGCGTGCGCGCCCTGCTGCGCCGCCGGCAGGGCAATGGCGCGCCGGTGCTGCGCGTCGGATCCCTCGAGCTCAACCCCGCGACCCGCACGGTGAAGCGCGGCGGGCTGCCGATTCCGCTGACGATGAAGGAATATGCGCTGCTCGAGTGCCTGATGCGGCGCCCCAGCCTCGTCCTCACCCGCACCATGATCGCCGAGCACGTGTGGGATTTCACGTTCGATCGCGCAAGCAATGTCGTGGACGTGTACATCAAGCACCTGCGGGACAAGATCAATGAGCCTGGCAAGGCGAGTTTCATTCAAACGGTTCGCGGCGTGGGATATACGGTCCGGGATCCGGAAGCGGTCGAGGCTTAAGACCGTCCCCGGCCGCCTGACGTTCTGGTACGTCGGCACCCTGGCGCTCAGCCTCGGCGCCTTCGCCACGTTCGTTCTGATCGTCCGCGCCGGGTCGCTGCGCGCCGAGCTCGATGTCGATCTCACGGTCCGCGGGAACCACCTCGCGGCCGAGAACCGGCCGCTCCTCGACCGGCCGGACTTCGTGAGCCGGATCGCCGCGCATCACGACATCGCGTCCATCCCGGTCACGATCAGAGGGCACAACGGTCGCGTCGTGTACCGCTCGCCGGCCGTTCCCGCGCTCACACCGGAATGGGAGAGCGCCGCAGCGCTGGGGGCGGCCAATGGCCTGTCCGCCCACACGGTGCGCGATGCGAGCCGGCAGGACCAGCGGATCGTCAACCGGTTCGTGATCTCGCCCGCCGGAGCGACCTACGTCGTGCAGATGATGGCGCCGACCGGCGGCATCGCCCGTAGTATTCGTGAGCTTGCCGTCGTCCAGGGGATTGGCATTCTGCTGGTGCTCGCGGTGGCCAGATACGGCAGCGCCTTTACGGCGCGCCGGGCGCTGGCGCCGATTGCCGAGATCATCCGCCGCGGCCGTGACATCCAGGGCCTCGAGCTCGGCGAGCGCCTGAATGTCAAGGCGGACACGATCGAGATCGAGGAGCTGGTCCTGGTGCTCAACCAGATGCTCGAGCGGCTGGAAGAACCGCTGGTCACCGCCCAGCGGTTCGCGGCGAACGTGTCACACGAGCTGCAGACGCCCATCGCCGCGATGCGGTTCGCGCTCGAGGCCGCCCAGTGCGCCGATCGGCCGGCGGAGCACTACCGCGAGATCGGCGGCGACCTGTTGAACGAGCTCGACCGCCTGTCCACGCTGGTGCGCGATCTCCGCCTGGTCGCCATCGCCAGCGGCGGCCAGTTGATCGCCAAACCGGAGCGTTTCGACCTGGCCGAGGTCGTCCAGCAATGTTGTGAAATTGCGCGGGCGGTGGCGGAATCCAAGAACATCGAGATCCACGAGCAACTCGCACCGAACCTGACGGTCACCGGCAGCGCGCTGCACCTCCGGCGCGTCATTCTCAACCTGACCGACAACGCGATCCACTATTCCCCGCCCGGCAGCATCGTCACCGTCCGGATGGGATTCGACGGCGCCCGGGCGACCATCGTGGTCACCGATCGTGGCTGCGGCATCGCCGCCGAGGACCTGCCGAGAATCTTCGAGCAGTTCTTCCGTGCCGATCGCGCCCGGGCCAGGGAAACGGGCGGCAGCGGGCTTGGTCTCGCGATCGCGGACCAGGTCGTCCGCGCACACCGCGGGTTCATCACCGTTGCGAGTAAGCCCCAGGAGGGGTCGACCTTCACCGTTCACGTCCCGGCCGTCATGGCCGCCTCGATTGACGCGCGCCCGCGCGAGCCCGTGGCGGCACCTCTCATGGCCGGTCGCCGGCAGGGGCCGGACCCGTGGGCCACGCGACCGCAACACCCCTGACGGCGGCACGCGGATCACCAAGCTCAGGAGGAACGCCACCATTTGCGCCGTGGCCGGCACGAAAACCCTGCACTTCACGGCCACTCTGCAAACGGTGGCCTCCCTCCCGACTCCCCGGGTCCGGTTTTGAAACCACTGCCAGGCTCAAGGCACGAGGAGACCTTTGTGAGCTTTGCGATCTTGGAGACCTTTGTGAAGAGCCGTGGGCCGTGGGAGGACCACGGACGGCGCCCTCTCCGGACGCTACGAGGCGCTGCCCGCGGCCACCAGGCTGGTTAGCGCACGTGCGATCACCGTCGGCTGCGCGATGACCGGCATCGCTGCCCACGTGCCCGTTGCCTCGTTGCCGTAGGTCAGGATCCCGGTGTGCTGCGTCTTGTCAGGATCCTCATCGAACACTCCCAGCCTCTGGCGGATACGGTCGATGTCTGCGGCGTCGCCGGTCAGGAACTGCCATCCCGGTTTCGCCCGATGGGCGGCGGCGTAGGTGGCGAGAGCCTCGGGCGTATCGGTTACCGGGTCGACGGTGATGGAGAGCAGCGACACGTCGCGCCCGAGACGCGCGCCGAGGTGCGCCT
>JANOJK010000132.1:0-2725 GCA_031408165.1 Acidobacteriota bacterium
GACGTCGCAGCCGGCGGTGGAGCGCTCGTGGCGGGTGGAGGCGGCGGGGCTTGCGTCCGAGGCTGGACGGCTGGAGATCGTGGACCGGTGGCGGGATTCCCGGCCGCCGGACCGCGACCGTCGATCCTCGGGACCGGCGGCGGCACGCTGACCGCCGGCGACGGGTTCTGGGCGCGAGCCAGTTGCGATTGCGGCGGCGGGCCTGCCGGCCCGGCGGACCTCGTCCTGCCGTACCAGAGGTACGCGAGGCCGACCGCGGCGGCCGCGAGGACGGCGGCGGCCACATACGCGGCGATCACATGAGGGCGGGTGCGCCGCTTCGACTCGTCCAACGGCCGCGTGCCCCGGGCAATCGCCCCCGCGCACGCCAGCCGGATCGCCGGGGCCGCGTCCGCGAGCGCGTCCGCCGCTTGCGGCGTGACCATCAGCCCTTCGAGCGAGTCGAGCGTCTCGACCTCGACGTCGAGCTCCTCGATGAGCGGCATCGTCAGCGAACGCAGGTCGGGAAGATTGCCGCAGGTGACGACCGCGTCAACGGGGGTCCCGTACCTGCGCGCTTCGGCCATCGCGCGCTGCACCTCGGGCGCGAGATGCGAGACGAGCGAGTAGCGCTGGAGGAGACGCGCCTGGCTGCCGCTGGCGCCGAGGTTCGAGTCCCAGACAAACGAGTGCGCGTAGAGCTGCCTTCCCGGGCGCACGACCACGATCGCGACGCCGCCGCGGTTGATCGCCAGCCAGCAGGTGGATCCGTCGCCGCGCGAGGTCTTGACCCGCGCGAGCGCAGCCAGTGCGTTGCACGGAGAGACGACCCGCTCGACTCTGAACCCCGCGGCGATCAGCGGCTCCAGAAGCGGCGTGACCGCGATATCCTTGCGATTCGCGCCATCGGGCAATCCCCAGATGACCACACGACACCTGCGCGGCAGCCCGAGCGTGCGCCGGGTCTGTCGCACCGCCGCCGTGAACGCCTCCACGCTCGGAAACGCCGCAGGATCGAGTATCTCGGCTGCGACGAGGCGCAGCTCGCCACGGCGCACCGAAGTACGCGCGAGCGCACAGGTATCCGCGCCAAGCTCAACCGAGGTGATCGTCGCCATTGTCAGGGTATCCAAACCAATCGTCTAACATGTCTCCACCCTCATGGACGAACCCGGGCTTCATACAGGTGACGTTCGCAGCCGGACGAGCGCCTGGATCCGAGAGCGTCAGGACGCCCTGACCGCCGACGTCGTGACGCAGATTGACGCCCTTGCCACCTCCCTCGAGCCAGAAGAGCTCCCCGGCTGTGCGGAACTGCTGCTCCGCCTGTTCGCCGCGAGTGTCGATGCCGGAATGCTGGACACGGAATCGGCCGCGATGCGCGACCTCGCCCGCTACTGTCCGCCCCTCACGACGCGCCATCTGCTCGACGCGGTCCATGAGACCGAGCGTGTCATTCTCGACGAAGTGGCGCTCGACGATCGCCTCGGGGCCACCTCCGAGCCCTGGGCCGTCGTGGCCCATGCGGTCCGGCGCGCCACGCTCGAGATCCTCGGCGCGCACGCCGAGCAGATCGCCGGCCGCGAAGTGCCGGTCACGGTGCGCGACACGCTGACGACACTCATCACGGGGCCGGTGTTCATGCTCGCCCTGGCGCAGGAGATCGAGCGGGCCCTGCGCCACAAGCACTCGCTCGCCCTGCTGCTGTTCGACATCGACGACCTCGCGCAGATCAACCGCGAGCACGGCTGGGGCGTCGGCGATCGACTGCTCGAGCGCACGGGCATTTTCGCGCGGCAGTTCTTCCGCACGCACGACTGGGTCGCGCGCTACGGCGACGACGCCATCGCCGTCCTCCTTCCGCAGACGACGGTCGATCAGGCGGCCCTGCTGGCGTCGCGGTTCCGGGAGATGGTGCAGCATCGGCTCGTTCTGCAGGACCACAAGACAGACATGACCAAGATCGTGACCGTCAGCTCCGCGGCGATCGGCACCGATCTCGTGCAGTCGGAGCTCGCCGCGGACTACGTCCTCGCAGAAGCGGAGGCGGCCGTGCTTCGCGCGAAACTGAACGGCCGCAACGGGATCGAACGCGTGGCGCTCCTGCCGACGTCGCTGACGATTTTCGGCACGGCCACGATGCTCGATCAGACGCCGCACCAGATCGTACGGCTCATCCGCGGAGGGGCGCTGAGGGCCACGCGCCGCGGCCGCCACTTCCACATCGACCGCGACCTGATCGAAGCGTACCGGAAGACCACGCGGTGACAGGCCGACGGCCTCGCCACGCAGGTCACCAAGGCCACGAAGACCACAAAATGCCTTTGTGATCTTTGTGATCTCAATGACCTTCGCGATGGCGCGTTCGCCGTCCGAACGCCAATCGGCACCTTTACCCCTCTTTGTCTTCGTACTCCGTTTTCAGCTTCGCCACGACGGACGGATCGGCGAGGGTCGTGGTGTCACCGAGCGCCTTGCCTTCCGCGATGTCGCGCAGCAGCCGCCGCATGATCTTGCCTGAGCGCGTCTTGGGCAGGTCCGCGGTGAACAGGATCTGATCCGGGCGCGCAATCGCGCCGATTTTCTTGACGACGTGCTCCTTCAGCTCCCCGGCGAGCGCGTCGGAGGGGGTGTGCCCCTCCTTGAGCGTCACGAAGGCCGTGATCGCCTGCCCCTTGAGCTCGTGCGACTTGCCGACGACGGCCGCTTCGGCAACGCGCGGATCGTCCACGAGCGCGCTCTCCAG
>JANOJK010000149.1:0-2641 GCA_031408165.1 Acidobacteriota bacterium
CAGCCAGTCCGCCGTCACGTCTTCGAGACTCGCCATCGCCGGCGACAAGGCGTGGAGGCCGGCGTTCTGGTCCCAGGCCGACACCAGCCAGTCGGCCGCCACCGCCACCGGGAACGAGCCCCCCGTGACGAACCCGAAGTACCGCGGTCCCGGTGTCGCGACGCTTCCCTGCGCGACGAGCGCGGCGAGCGAATCGAGCACCTCCAGCGGTGGGACGGGACGCGCGAGCGCCGCGGGATCGTCCGTCAGGGGATCCGGCGTGCGCGCGTTGACGTGACGGTCGGGCAGCGTCAGCAGGAACGCCCGGGCATGCGCTTCCGCCCGCGCGAAGAGTTGGTCGTACGGCATCCGTCGAGCGTATACCGGTGGCCGCTACCTGGCGTCGACCAATCTGGCGACGGTCTCTTCGAACCTACTCGAGCCGCGGACGTACGGACGCCAGTACTGATCGAGCACGGCCTCAACGCGCCGAGTCCGCGGTTCGACACGCCGGCGGTCACCGCGTTCGACACGTAGCCGGGAAACGCCTCCGCGACGAGCTCGCCGCACGTGTGGAAGATGAGCGCGTGCGACAGTTGGCCAGGCAGCGGCCCGGCGCCAGGCTCGGGCTTATGCGCGCAGTGTAACCGACCGATGCTGTCGATCCCTTCTCAGGCGGTTTCACCGGGATCCAGAGTACCGTCGATGGAACGTGTGGATTCCTGAAGCGATACGTCTGCTACAGTTTCCAGATGCGATTCAACCGCTCGGTACCACCCTGCACCGTGATCCCTGTGCTCATTTACCCCGACCCCGGCGCAGCAGCTGATTGGCTGTCACAGGCGTTCGGCTTTGCCGTCCGTCTGCGCATCGCCAATCACCGCGTTCAGATGAAGGCGGGAGACGGCTGCTTCACCATCGCGGAAGGCACGGTGGCGCCAAACAACTCACATATCATTCAGGTCCGAATCGAGAATACCGAGGGGCACTGCGAGCGTGCGCGGAAGAACGGAGCCATCATCCTGACCGAGCCGCAAGACCAACCCTACGGCGAGCGCCAATACAACGCTGAGGACTTTTGTGGCCATCGCTGGGACTTCACGGAAACTATCGCCGACATCGCTCCGGAGGAATGGAGCGGCGGTGCGTTTCATCTCGAGTGAATCAATCCCGGCCCGCTTGAACGCTGTCGAAGGACCTAAAGCCGGTCCGGCAGGAGTCCAACTTTCACCACGGGCTGCTGGCCTAGGAGAAGCAGCATCTCTACTTCCTCGGTCGCGCGAAACGTTCCGGATTACGGTCATAACCTATGAGGGTCATGACCGTCGCGTCGCGCACGTATGTTTCGCGGACACAATGGCTCTGTCCCGTCTTATCCGTGTATTCCCGGAAGATCGCCACGGCGCCATCGAGCTGCTCGAGGGCCTGCACCAGAATCTCCAATCCCGTTGCCCTCCGCACACTGATCGTGATCGGCGTGAGCATGGGGCTTTCCGGTGCGGGCGGAGGCCCCAAGGGGCCACCTTCCACGACGCCCTCAAGATGATGGAATTGTCGATCGAACGCGCGCTCAAAATCGCGATACGACCCGGTGAAACTCCACTCGTCGATCCGTTGATTCAAGACGGGCGCCGCGCAGTGATCGCGCGGTAACGCCGCGACAAGCACGCCATTGCCCTCCGTTCGAAAGGAAAGATAGGGATGGTGGCCTCGGTACGTGGCTAGGGCATCGTCGACAGTCGACGATGCAGCGCGACGCGCGTCGGACATAGCTGATCCCCATGCGAATGGCTCCTTGAGGAACATCACGACTCGGACCCGGTCGGCTGCGAGGGACATCCCAAAGCGTTCGTCGTCACCCGACTCCGCGGCTCGGACGGTTTCAGACCGAACTGCAACGCTGCCGCGTGGTGTCTGCGCTTCTGATGGGATGACCCACACCACCGCCGCCAACGCCACGATCTGGCTACTGACGAGTGATGTCAACCGTGTCACAGTAATACCTCACCATGTTGGTCCATTCGGGGCCGACCTGCGTGCCACCGGTGGTTTCAACTCGGACCGTCTGAGTTGCAAAGGTGTGACAGGCCGGCGCCACTTGGCAGATCGCCTTGAGGAAGCCTTCAGATGCGCTTGGCGTAGTCCCGTACCGGTCCGTATACTTGCCCATCTGTAACGTCACAGGATTCGGATTGCTGGCGATGCTCGGCACTCTACAGGTGTTTCCGATGCTTCCCGGGGCACCCAATGTATATTGCTCCCGGATGTTGTTCGAGACAGCATATACGCCGGCCGCATGACTCGTCCGCACGCAGGAAGCAGGCCGCCAGCGCGACAGCCGCGAGCAGGCCTGCCACGACGCCGAACGCCGATTGTGCGCGGCGGCGTGACGAATCCCGGGCGCCGCAGCCTCGGCTACACTGGGCGCGTCATGCGTTATGCCGAGTATCCCCCTTCCCCGCCGCTCTCGGCCGTGGTCGACTGCTTCTGGATCCTCGAGGCAGAGGGATCCGGTGCGCCGGAACCCATCATCCCGGACGGCCGCATCGAGATCGTCGTCCACTTCGGCGCGCGGTTCGAGCAGCACCACCCCGATGGACGCGTGGAGCGCCAGCCGGCGTCCATGATCGTCGGCCAGATGCTCGCGCCCATTAGCGTCGGG
>JANOJK010000176.1:0-3976 GCA_031408165.1 Acidobacteriota bacterium
GGCCGGTCTCTCCCTGCGTCATCGTGATCGTGACGCCAGGCAGCACTCCGCCGCTCGAATCCTTCACGATACCGGAGATGGTCCCGGTGATCGTTTGAGCCAACGCCGCCACAGGCAGGGCCAGCACACACAGAATAACCGCGGCGCGCGCGAGAACTCTCATACAGCCTCCCAGCTGCGGCCGTGTAACGGCCGTGTAACGTCGATGTCAGATGATAGCACACCCGCCGGCGATCGAGGTGAGAATGGCGCAGCCATGACGTTCCCGATTGAGCCTCCGATCGCGCCGATGCTGGCAAAACTCACGGAAGAGCTTCCCGCCGGCGACGGCCTTCTTTACGAGCCGAAATGGGATGGTTTCCGGGCGCTCGTCTTCCGCGGTGGAGACGAGGTGTTCATCCAGAGCCGCGACCTGCGGCCGCTCGATCGCTACTTCCCGGAACTGCACGACATCCTCCTCGAGCGGCTGCCTGCCGGCTGCGTGCTCGACGGCGAGATCGTGATCGCGACGGCGAAAGGGCTGGACTTCGACGCCCTGCAGCTGCGGCTGCATCCCGCGGCATCGCGCGTCAAGAAGCTGGCCGCGGAAACGCCCGCGGCGTTCGTGGCGTTCGATGTGCTCGCCAGCGGCGGGCGTGACGTGCGCGCCCTGCCGCAGGTGGAGCGCCGCGCGCGGCTCGAGACCCTGCTCGCGAAGGCCACGCCGCCCATCCACCTGACGCCGATGACCCGCGATCCCGGCGTCGCGCGCGACTGGCTGTCGCGCTTCGAAGGCGCCGGCCTCGACGGCGTGATCGCCAAGCCGGCGGACGCCTCGTATCAGCCGGGCAAGCGAGCGATGTTCAAGGTGAAGCACGCGCGCACGGCGGACTGCGTCGTCGCCGGCTTTCGCTGGCACAAGAGCGGGAAGGACGCCGTCGGCTCGCTCCTGCTCGGTCTGTACGACGACAGCGGCACGCTCCATCACGTCGGCGTCACGTCTTCCTTCACAATGGCGAAACGGCAGCAGCTCGTGGCGGAGCTCGCGCCGCTGCGCAAGCGGGCGCTCGAGGACCACCCGTGGCGCGAGTGGGCGGGGGCCGGCGGGAACGACGCCGCGCGGATGCCCGGGGCCCAGAGCCGGTGGAGCGCCGGCAAGGACCTGTCGTGGGAGCCCCTGCGGATCGAGCGCGTCTGCGAGGTCAAGTACGACCATATGCAGGGAGACCGTTTCCGCCACGGCACGACGTTCCTGCGCTGGCGGCCCGACAAGCCGCCCGCGGACTGCCGCTACGACCAGCTCGAGGTCACCGCGCCTTACGAGATCGCGAAAGTGTTCGGGGCGGGGGGCCCCAGCCGGAAATGAAGGCCGGACAGGCTGCGGAGGTCACGGCGGCGCTGGCGTGGCTGAAGCGCCATGGAACGAAGAAACACCGCGACGGCTACGCGCGGTACGGCATCGTGGCCGACAAGGCGTTCGGCGTCCCGATGGCGGACATCCAGCGCCTCGGGAAGCGGCTGGGTCCCAACCACGAGCTGGCCGCGGCGCTCTGGGAGACCGGCTGGTACGAGGCGCGCCTGCTGACGTCGTATATCGACGAACCGGCGCGGGTCACCTCGCGGCAGATGGATCGCTGGTGCCGCGACTTCGACAACTGGGGCATCTGCGATACGGTCTGCTTCTGCCTCTTCGACCGCACCCCGCACGCGTGGGCCAAGATCGCGAAATGGAGCGGCAGCCGCGAGGAGTTCGTCAAGCGCGCCGCGTTCGCGCTCCTGGCCAGCCTGGCCCTTCACGACAAGACCACGCCCGACGGGCCATTTCTCGCGAGCCTGCCCCTCATCGAGCGGGCTGCGGCAGACGAGCGGAACTTCGTCAAGAAGGGCGTGAGCTGGGCGCTGCGCGGGGTCGGCAGGCGCAACCCGGCGCTCAAAGCCGCTGCCGTCACGGTTGCGGGGCGGCTTGCAGCCTCCACCGAGCCGGCGGCGCGTTGGGTTGGGAAGGACGCCCTCCGGGACCTGAATCGACCCCGTTAGACATCTTCTAAAGCCCGAGTCTCTGCGAATGAAGCACGTTACTAACGAAGATTCGCCAACCCGCCCGCCCGTCCCGTCACTCGGCGGCTTGAGGCGGAGCTTCGTTGGTTGCCCCGGTTCTCACCGCTTGACAGATCTATAGCCCAGCCGTAATTCTTCATGGGCGGTGTCGATTTAAACGATTCCCGTTCGACGAGTAATCAGAGGATATGCGTCTCATGACCGATTTCCGCTTCGCGCTGCGCTCCCTTGCCAGGGTCAAGGGGCTGACCATCACCGTCGTCCTGACGCTGGCACTCGGCATCGGCGCCAACGCCGCCATCTTCAGCGTCGTCCGCGGCGTGCTGCTGCGGCCGCTCGCCAACCAGGACGAAGATCGCCTGATCTACATCCGTCAGACCGCGCGCGGCATCGGCGCGGAGAACGCGAACTTCTCGGTCCCCGAGATCCGGGATCTGCAGTCGCGCGTCAAGACCCTGACGGCGTTCGGCGACTTTTCGACGGTCGAATTCACCATGATCGGGCTGGGCGAGCCTCGGGTAGTCCGCGCGGGGGTGGTCGGCGGATCGTACTTCCAGGTCATGGGTCTCCGGCCGGCGGTCGGCCGCCTCCTCGATGCGACCGACGACGGGCCGAAGGCGGCGGGCGCCGCGGTGCTGACGTATCGATTCTGGACGACGTCCCTCGGCAGCGACCGCTCCGTGCTCGGCCGGACGATTCGCCTCGCCGATCGGACGGCGACCATCGTCGGGGTCCTCGAGCCGTCGGTGCCTTATCCCACCGAGACGGAGATCATCGCGAACGTCGTCACCAGCCCGCATCACCTGTCGGCAACGATGGTGGACGGGCGCGTCCATCGGATGACGGAGCTCTTCGGCCGCCTCGCCCCGGGCGCGGACCTGGCGGCCGCGCGCGCCGAGCTTCGCACGGTCCACGCGTCGATTGTCGAGCAGCATCCGGACGCCTATCCGAAGAACGCCGACTTTCGCATCGACGCGGTGAAACTGCGCGACCAGGTCACCTCGTCGGCGAAAACCGTACTGCTGGTGCTGCTCGCGGCGTCCGCGCTGGTGTTCGTGATCGCCTGTTCGAACGTTGCGAACCTGATCCTGGCGCGGTCGGTGCGGCGCGAAGGAGAGCTGGCGATCCGAGCGGCCCTGGGGGCCAGTCGCGGCGCCCTGCGACGAACGCTCCTCGCGGAAAGCCTGCTGCTGTGCGGCGCGGGCGCGATCCTGGGCGTGCTGATGGCCCGGCCGATGGTCGCCATCCTCGCGCGCTATGCCGCGCGCTTCTCGGTCCGCGCGCTCGACGTGGGGGTGGACGCGACGCTGTTGTGGGTCGGCGTCGGCCTGGCGATCGCCGCGGCGGTGCTCCTCGCCTTCGTGCCGCGGCTGCCGTCGGCGGACGCGGCGAACGGCCTCGGCCTCTCGAGCGGCAACGTCCGCATCACGTCGGGCACGAACCGCCGCCTGCGGGTGTTCGCCGTCATCCAGATCGCGGCGTCGTTCGTGCTGCTCGCCGGGGCGGGAATGCTGCTCACCACCCTGCTGGCGCTGCAGCGGACGCCCACGGGCTTCGAAACCCGCAATGTGCTCGCGCTGGACGTGCCGGTGATCTCCTTCGCCCGGAAGCCCCAGGAGCTCGCGCGCATGTACAAGGAAGCGATCCGGAGGATCTCCGAGCTTCCGGGCGTGGACCAGGTCGCGGTGGGCACGATCGTGCCGTGGCGCGACGCGGGCGGGTTCGGTCCCGGATTCCAGTTCTCGGTCGAGGGGTATGTGAAGGCGAACGGCGAAGAGGACCCGCGCGGGCGCTTCCGCACCGTTTCACCCGGCTTTTTCGCCGCGCTCGGCGTGCCGATCATCGCCGGCCGTGACTTCAACGACGCCGATCGGCACGACGCCGATCCCGTCGTGATCGTGAGCCAGAGCCTCGCGCAGCGGATGTTCCCCAACCAGGA
>JANOJK010000220.1:0-9501 GCA_031408165.1 Acidobacteriota bacterium
GGCAGACCGTTCGTTGAATACGCCGGCATCGGCAGAGCCTGCACGGGATTATGCGCGATTCTAAAACGTGAACCGCAGCGCCAGCTGGATCTGCCGGCTGTCGATGCGCGTGCTCGAGATACGGCCGTAGGTGGCGCTCGAGAGATTCGTGTCCGGACGCCCGAAAATCGGGTGGTTCGCGACATTGAACACCTCGGCGCGGAATTCCAGATCGCGGGCGCCGCCAAATGACACCTTCTTGGTCAGCGACGCATCGACATTGATGATGCCCGGACCTTCGACGATGTTGCGGCCCGCGTTCCCGAAGATGTAGAGCGGCGGCTGGGCGAACGCCTCCGTCGCGAACCACCGGTCAACGGTCCGCTGGTTGGCGGGCAGGTTCGGATCGCTGACCAGGTTCGGCCGGTTGCCGGCGCCCACGCCGATGTTGGTCGTGTCGCGGCCGGCGTTCGGCGTGAAGGGCAGGCCGCTCTCGAGCGTCAGGATGGCGCCGACGCGCCACCCTCCCAGCACGGCGTCCACGGCGGCGGGGAGCGAGCTCCCGAAGCGGCGGTTGCGGCCGACGGGCACTTCCACGAGCGAAGATGAGACCCAGCGGTGGCGGACGTCGTAGCTGGATCGCGCCCACTCGCACGTGGTGTTGCACTTGGGGTTGTTGACAAAGAGCGTGTCACCCGCGCCGGGCCGGACGCCGCTCGTGTCGTCCATCGACTTGCCCAACGTGTAGGCGCTGAGGACGGTGAACCCCTGGCGGAGCCGGCGCTCCGCCTTCACCTGGAGCGCATGGTAGTTGGCGCGCCCGACGGAATCCGGATACTGGATCCACCCGAACTGCTGGTACGGCCGGCGGGCGTCGATCGTGCCGGGCCCTGGATCGGGATTGTTGAAGCCCGTGATCTTTTTGAGGTTCCTGGATTCCGATCCCACGTAGCCGATGTCCACCATGAGCACGTCGGTCAGCGCGTGCTGCACGTTGGCGCTCCACTGGTGCACGTAGGAGGTGCGCATGTCGGGATTGTTGCCGAGGATCAGCGGCTGCGCGAGGTTGACGATCCCGGCCGTTGCGCCGGTCGGAAACGGACGCGTGGAGAGCTGCAGGTCGGGAAAGTCCCGGTTCGGGAAGTCGCGGCGCAGTCCGGCGAGCGTGCGCGCCATGTCGAAGATCGAGTTGCCGAGATCGATCATGTTGTAGAAGATGCCGTAGCCGCCGCGAACGACCGTGCGGTCGTTCAGGCTGTAGGCCGCTCCCAGCCGGGGGGCGAAGTTGTTCTTGTCGGGAGTCACCAGGGCGGGACCGAGCCGTCCGTCGCGCACCAGCGTCGCGCGCGTGAACCGGACGGCCTGGTTTTCGTAGGGGTCGCGGTCCGTCCCCTGATTGGACGCGCGCACCAGGATCGGGTTCGACGTACCGAGACCGGTGATGTTGACCGATTGATCGTTGAGGTCGCGAAACGGCGAGAGGTACTCGTAGCGCAGCCCCAGATCGATTGTGAGCTTCGGGCTGGCCCGCCACGAGTCGCCGACATACGCCGCCCAGTAGGTGCTGCGAAGCTTCGCGTCGGCCGGCTGCACGGCGGTGAACGACTGCGCCATGTAGCCGAGGAGGAAGTCCGCCATGGGATCGCCCGTCCCCGTGCGCGACGCGGGATTCTCCGTCGCGGTCCCGTCGAAGTCGAATCCTCCGAGGGCGAACTGGTTGCCGAGCTGGTTATAGAAAATCCTCTTGGTCGAGCCGCCGAATTTCATCACGTGCCTGCCGAGGACCCAGCTGACGTCTTCGGTTATCTCGAAGATATTGTTGTGCGTGAGGTAGATATTGGTGCGATCGCCCACCCCCGAGTAGCCTGTGACGCCGAATGACGGGAGGCCCCAGAACGCCGGGTCGTTGGTGAGGTTGATGCCCGGGATCTTGAAGATCTCCCCGTTGACGTCGGTGACGCCCGAATTCACCCCGGCCACGGAGTTATCGAGGCGGCTCCAGCCGAAGCGGGTGCTCGCGACGATCCGCGGGTTCACCACCCAGGTGTTGCCGACGAGCAGCTGATCGGGCCGCGTGCCGGTGTTGGTCCCCATGCCCGGATAGGCCGACGGCTGGTACTCCCGATCCTTGGCGTAGTTGAAGCGGCTGTACCATGCGAGCGACGCCGACTGGTTGAAGTCGACGCGTCCCAGCCACTGGTCGCCGTTCACGACCCGGGCCTCGTTGCTCAGGAAGTTGCGCGCGGTGCCCGGCAGATTCGGTTGCGGCCAGTACTTCAGCGCCAGCAGCGATTTCGGATCGATGCGGTTGGTGGGAATGCGGTTGCCGGGAAACGGCTGCGCCGTGATCGTCCCGTCGGGCTGGAGCACCCGCGTGGCGGGGTCGTAGATCGGGCGCCGGCCGGTGAAGTCGCCGCTGCGGAGCGCGTCGAGCGGCACGTTGGCGAGCGACGTGAGCGCCTTATCCTCGCGCAGCCCCTCGTAGTTGGCGAAGAAGAACAGCCGGTTGGCGACCACCGGCCCGCCCAGCGTTCCGCCGTACTGGTTCCGCGTGAACGGCGGGATCGGGTCGGTCTTGCTGTCGAAGAAATTCTTGGCGTCCAGCTTCTCGTTGCGGAAGTACTCGAACGCCGAGCCGTGCAGCTGGTTGGTGCCGGACTTCGTGGTCACGTTGATCTGGGTCACGCCGAACCCGTACTCGGCCGGGTAGGTCGCGCTCTGCACCTTGAATTCCTGGAGGGCGTCGACCGAGGGCAGGAGGATGTAGGTGTTGAAGTTCGGGTCGGTGTTTTCGATCCCGTCGAGCGTGAAGTGATTGAACTGTCCGCGCTGTCCGTTAATCGTGATCTGCTGTCGCGCTCGATGGCCGCCCTGGAAGTCGGTGGCACCGGCCGACGGGACGCTGTTGATGTTCACGCCGGGAGTGAGCGCGGCCAGCTGCAGGTAGCTGCGGCCGTTCAGGGGGAGCTCGACGATCTGCTTGTTGTCGATGACCTGGCCGACGGTCGTGTTCTCGGTGGACAGCAGCGAGGCCGCCGCGACTACGTCAACCACTTCCGTGAGCGAACCGGTGCCCATGGTGAAGTCCACCCGCGCGACCTGCTGCACCTGCAAATGCAGATCGCGCCGTGTCTGGCTCTGAAAGCCCTGCAGCTCGGCCAGCACGGCATAGTCGCCCGGCGACAGCGCGGGTACCGAGTAGATGCCCGCGGCGTTGGAGACGCTGCTCCTCACCGCGCCGGTCGCGGTATTGGTCGCGGTGACCGAGACGCCGGGCATCACGCCGCCGCTGGCGTCGACGATGGTCCCGGTAATCTCGCCGGTGCCTTGGGCGGACACCGCGCGCGCGGGGAGGAGCAGGAGCAGCGCGAGGCTGCAGGCCACGAAGGGGAACGGCTTGCACATCGAATACTTCATATAGAACTCCCTCAGGTAACCGGGCGAAGACCTGACGTCTGGTCAGGCCGCACTCTCGCCCAGCACAGGATGGCGACGAGATTGAGACCGGCCGCGAGATAGAAATAGACGGCGGCGCTGCCCGTGGACTGCAGCAGGACGGGGAAGGTAATCGAGCTGACGAACGATCCGGCGTTGCCGACCATGTTCATCGCACCGGACAGCGTGCCGGTGCGCGGTCCGGCCAGATCCTGGCACGTGGTCCAGCTGGGGCTGAGCGTCATGTCGACGCCCAGCGTGGCGATCGAGAAGCAGATGACGGCGCCGGTGACGGTCGTCATCGCGGGGGCCGTCAGCAGCGCCGCGGTGGCGAGGGCGAAGCCCGCGATCGCGGGCAGCGTGCGTGAGCGTCTCCACTGGCCGCGTCGATAGATGCGGTCGACGATCCCGCCGCTCAGCCAGTTGCCCAGGGCGCCGAAATACAGGGGGATGCTCGCGTAGCCGCCCGCCTGGGCGGCGCTCAACTTGTACTCGGTCTGCAGGTACGGGAGCAGCCACGAGAACGCGATGAAGAAGGTGAAATTGGAGGCGAAGTACTGAATGCCGAGCAGCGCCGTCTGCCCGTTCCAGAGGGAACGCCCCGGGGGGACGTCCGCGGCAGGTCCCGTCGCTGTCAGCCCCGCGTGCGCGCCGCCGCCGCGGATGTATTGGAGCTCCGCCGCGGACACCGTGGATTTCTCCTCGGGTGTGTCGCGGAACCAGGCGATCCACACGACGGCCAGAAGCACGCCGATGGCGGCCAGGACGCCGAAGGTGCTCCGCCACCCGATCGCCGCGATGGAAAAGGACACCACCGAGAGACCGAAGGCGGCGCCGAGCCGCGACCCGATGAAGAGGAGGCCCTGTGCCGCGCCCCGCTCCTGGCGAGGCACCCAGTTATAGATCGCGCGGCTGGCCGTGGGATAAATCCCGGCCTCCGCCGCCCCGAAGAGGAAACGCACCGCCACCAGTGCGGCGACCGTGGTCGATAACCCGGTCAGCCCCGTGAAGAAGGACCAGGCAATGACGATGGCCGCGAGGAACACCCGCGGACCGTAGCGGTCGGCCGCCCATCCAGCGGGAATCTGGAACGCCGCATATCCCAGCGCGAAGATGCCGAAGATCAGTCCGAACTGCACGTTCGGGATCCCAAGCTCCGCGGCCATGCCGGCCTTGGCGGCCGAGATCGCCACGCGATCGACGATCGTCAGGAACGAGAAGACAAAGAGCAGTGCGACGACGAGCCACCGGACACGCGACCGATCGGCGCCGCCGGCAATATCGCTGGCCACGGGCAGCGTCACGCCCATCGTGGAATGCATTGCTCCAGCTCACGAAGCATCGGCATCGCGTCATGCGCATCGAGCGCACCGGCAGCGCGATCCACGTCGCGCGCCTCGAGCCAGTCGCAGACGCGGCGCGTGAACGACACATTGGCGGCGAACAATGCGCACGCGTCCTGCCGCACCGGGAAGGTATCGGCGGTCAGCCAGCCGTCGTAGCCGGCGTAGCGCAGCCAGAACAGGAACTCCGCCCACTGCCAGGGCTGTTGTGTGCCGACCCCGAGATCCCAGTCCCAGGCGACGGTCGCATCGCAGAAATGAATGTAGTACGGCACGCCTGCCGCGAGCACGTCCGCGAACGCTGCGGCGGGCAGACCTCCCCCGCACGCGGCGTGGCCGCTGTTGAACGTAATGCCCACGTTGGGTGTGCCGGCCTGACGGCAGAGCAGCAGCACCTTGGCTGGGACGTCGAGCAGGCCCCGGGTGCGCGGCTCGGCGGGCTTGTGCTCCAGGTGCAGCGCGATCTCCGGCAGGAACGCTCCGGCCGCCGCCACACCGTCGACCATGCGCGACCACACACGCCGGTAGTCCACCTGCAGCGGATAGTCGTAGCCATCGGCCAGGGGCGCGCACGTGACCCGCGTGCCGAGATCGGCGGCAAGCTGCTTGCCCTGGCACAGCAGGTCGACGGCCAGCGCGCGCACGCCGGCGTCGGGGGACGACAACGCGCCCTGCTGGAAGGCACGTTCCCCCTTGAGGTTCACGTTCACGGCCGCCACACTCAGATTCAGCGCGCGCAGATCGTCGCGAATGTCGGCCGCGGTCCGGACTTCGTCCGGGAACACGACCTCCACCCCCACCACGCCGGGGATGCTGGCAGCCAGACGCAACTTCTCCCCGATCGGCTGCGGCGCATGGTACGTCGCGAACCGATCGCGAAGCTGGCCGAAGAAGGGCGTCAGTACAGCGTGCCGCATAGCGGGATGTCTTCGATTACCGGGACCGCGTGGCGGTCGCCGCCGGCTCCGCCGCCGCGGGATGGGGGTTGCCGCCCGCGAACAGTTCCCCCTCGAGCATTTTCATGATCGGCATGAACTCGTGCTGCTCCAGGTGGTCCCGCACGAAGCCGCGGTCGATGCGGTCCAGCCAGCGCCAGATGCGATCCGTCATCCGCACGTTGAAGGCGAACGTCTCGACCGCGTCCTGGCGCACGGGCGACGTGTCGGACGTGATCCAGCCGTCGTAGCCGAGCTCCTTGAGATAAAAGAGGAACTCGACGTAGCTCCAGAGGTTGCACGTGCCCACCATCAGGTCCCAGTCCCACTTGCCGTTGTTGTCGTTGACGTGGACGTAATAGGGGTGGCCGCTGAGCGCCACGTGCGCGAGCGCTTCGGCGGGCGTCTCTCCGCCGTAAATCGAGTGTCCGGTGTCGATCGTGATGCCGACGTTCGCGCCGACGGCATCGCACAGGAGGATGGCCTTCGCCGCCGAGTCGAGCGTGCAGTGCACGCGCGTTTCCGACGGCTTGTACTCCATGAACAGCGGCAGTTCCGGCCGATGGGCCGCGGCCTCCTTGACGCAGTCCACCATGCGCTCCCACGCGCGGAGATAGTGCGTGTGAAACGCATAGTCGTAGCCGTCGCTCAACGGGCAGCACGTCACCTTGTCGGCCCCGATCGCGTGCGCGTAGTCCTTGGCGCGCTTCATGAAGTCCACCGCGCGCGCGCGGATCGCCGGATCGGGAGAGGTCAGCGACCCGCTGGCAAATTCGCGATCCCCCTTGATGTTCACGTTGACGGCCGCGACCTCGAGCCCGGTTCGCGCCAGCAGCGCGAGCAGCGCGTCGGCCTCTGGCACCTCGTACGGGTACACGACCTCCGCACCCGATACGCCCGGGATGCTTCGCATGATGTCGAGTTTCTGCTCGAGCGTGCGCGGCTCCTGGTACTCGCAGAACCGGTCGCGCAGGAGGCCGAGAAAGGCGGTGATGATGGCGTGTTTCATTGGACAGGTCCCACAGTGAACGGAATCTCCTCGATGGCGCAGGTCTCGGTGAACCGCGGGCCGCGCAGGTCATACGCGACGACGCGCAGCGTGTGCGCACCGGGAGTGAGCTCCCGCGGGTCCCACCACTCGCGATTGCCCAGCATGAACGGCGCGGTGCGCTTGTAGCTGAAGGGCTTGCCGTCGATGAAGAACTCGACCCGCTGGATGGGCCAACGCGAATGCCTGTCCTGGACGATGGCCTCGATCCAGGAGGGCTTCGTCAGCACCTGTCCGGGCTTGAGGCCGAACACGGTGACGAGGGGATACTCGGGATCGTTCACCGCCGGCCGTTCCGGAACAGGCGACCCGCTGAGACGAGCCACCTGCTCGAAGAACTGCCATTTCACCGGAGTACTGATGCGCCAGTTCACCGGCGGCGACTGGAATCCGTCGCGGTAATCGCTCCACCCCTGATCGTAGTAACCCCAGCCCACCCGCTCCTGCACGGCGGCGTGCAGGTTGAACGTGCTGACACCGTCCTCGTTGATCAGCAGCGGACGGTCGTAGCCGGTCCATCGGCGCTGTGCCTGGATATCCTCGTGCACCTGCTCGGGTGTGCGGCCGTTGGTGTGGATCATCACGTAATCCACCATGCGCAGCGCGAGATCGCCCTTGCTGCCGCGGGGCATGATGCCGCCGGACCAGCTCATCGACACCGGGAAGTCCTTCCCGGCCTCCTCCTTGGCGAGCCGCACCAGTTCATAGATCCCGTCGGGCTGCAGCATGGGATGGCTGTAGCCGCGAACGCTCGTCTCGTTGTTGATCTCGATGAGGACGTTGCGCTGCGGCAGCGACTTCAGGAACCGGATGCCGTTGACGACCGCCGCCCGCAGGTGCCGGTCCTGCTCCACGATCTGAATCCGCTCGTCAGACCCCTGGTAGAAAAAGCCGACGATCGCCACCATCCCCAGCCGATCGGCCGCCTCGAGGACCTTCTGCATCCGCTTCGCGTAAGCGGGCTTGAGGGTGCCCTGCGCGTCGAAGCCACTGTTGTGGTGTGGCTGCATCGGTACGTCCTCGCCGTAGTTGCCGTCCACGGGGCCGCCACCCTGGAAATTCACGGTGAACGCCAGCAACCCGGCCTTGCGCCAGTCTGCCAGGGCCGCGACGAACTCTTGAACATTCCGGTCGGCATCGAATTTCCCGTCGGGGTAGTCGAAGAAGACCTGTCCCATCGTGTTCGAGTCGTAGGGCTTCGCCTTCGTCCCGCCGTTCGGGTAGTTGGCGTCGTCGAATACCGCCTGCACAGCCCGGACGTTGAGCAGCGTGCCGGTCAGGTTGGGATCGGCATTCGGGAAGCCGGAGAGCGCGGTGTAGCTGGGCTGTCCGTTGATCGTGAACATCGAGCCGCGGATGCCCACGACCGTTCGCCGGGCCGGCTGCGTCGGCTGAGCTTGGAACGCCGTGATGTTCGCGGCCGCCGCCAGGCAGCCGATGAGCGCTATCGAGCCGCACAGCGGAAGAATCCCGCGGCGAAACAAACCTCGGTACATAGGGCGGAATGATAGCGGAACCTCGCCGCCACAAAAGGGACGATCCCGCCAAAGACTAGGACAATCCAGTCGCCGCGGGGCACCAAGTTGACCAGCTCAGGGACGCTTGAGGCGCCGGGGCGGCAAACGGCAGCGAGCGGGCGATCAGAATCAGTCGCTCCAGCACGCCTCGATAGTGGCTGGCGTCGACGCGGAAAATCAACGGAGACGAGTTCTGGCGAGCGTCAGCTTCTGATGATCGACAGCGGTGCGCGGCGTCGACCGGAACCGCAGGACACTCCTGCGCGCGACAGTTGTGGTAAGGCTCAAGAGACCATACTTGTATGGTATATTAGTATGTATGAAGAAGACCCTGAACATTGACGACCAACTGATGAAAGAGGCGAAGCGGGCTTGTGGCGCGACCACGAATACTGACACCGTTCGACTGGGGCTAGAGGCCCTGGTGCGACACGCCGCGTACGACCGCCTTCGGACCCTTCGAGGATCGGAGCCTGGCGCGCGGGATGTGTCCCGACGGCGTGAGAAGTCGTCAGCAAAACGCAGGGTGGCTTGATGGTCCTGGTGGATACCTCGGTATGGATTCGGTTTCTCGCCAACCGGACACCGTATGCGACGACGTTGGACGCGCTCCTCGATCGCGATGAGGTGGCGGGCCATGAGCTCGTCTACGGGGAGCTCCTCATTGGCGACCGAGCCGGCCGCGGAAAGCTCCTCGGCGCCTACGAGCAGATCCGCCAAGCGAGCATGGTGCCTCATTCGGAGGTGGTAGCGTTCGTCCGTAGTCGAGCATTGGCCGGGCGTGGGGTGGGGTGGATCGACGTTCACTTGTTGGCGTCCGCCATCGTAGAGCAGCTGCCGCTGTGGACTGCCGACTCTCGGTTATTCGCTGTGGCACATGAGCTTGGAGTTGCTTACGAGAAAAGTTAGCCGGAGCACGCCGAGCGGCGCTACCGTGGGCGGCCGGCGCGCGTCACTCTGGGTGTAGCATGATGACCCGGTGGCCGTTGGTGGCTGCCCGTGTCCACGGAGGACTCCCGCATGCGCGACGACTCGACCCGGACCGTTTCCCGCAGGCAGTTCACGGCGACGGCCGCGATGGCCGCGCTGTCGGCCGCCATCGCGCCGAGCCGCGCGGTGGGACAAGATGCGCCGAGCAACAAGCTGAACCTCGCCGCCATCGGCATCGGCGGGATGGGTGCCTCCAATCTCAAAGCGTGCGCCGGCGAAAACATCGTCGCGCTCTGCGACGTGGACCGCGGCTA
>JANOJK010000229.1:0-2043 GCA_031408165.1 Acidobacteriota bacterium
CACGCTCAACGGCGACGGCGCGCTCGCGTCCGCGCCGCCGGCGGCCGACACACCGGACGCCTTCACGTATGACCCCGCCACGCCGGTGCTGTCGTACGGCGGCAACGTCTGCTGCACGGGCAACGCGGTGACGGGCGGCGCGTTCGACCAGCGCAAAATGGAAGCGCGGCCCGAGGTTCTCGTCTACACCTCGGAGCCCTTCGCGGCCGGCACCGAGATGAGCGGGCCGATCGCGCCGACGCTCTACGTCTCCTCGGACGCCCGGGACACGGACTTCACCGTGAAGGTGCTCGACGTGTATCCCGACGGCCGCGCCTACAACCTCGACGAATCGATTCAGCGCATGCGCTATCGCGATGGCTACGACAAGCCACTCGTGTGGATGGAGCCCGGCAAGGTGTACAAGGTCACGCTGCAACCGCTGACAACGAGCAATTACTTCGCGCCCGGGCACCGGCTGCGCATTGAAGTGTCGAGCAGCAACTTCCCGCGCTTCGACCGCAACCTGAACACCGGCGGCCGCAACTACGACGAGGCCACCGGCGTCGTCGCGCATAACGTCGTGCACCACTCGGTCCTGTATCCGTCGCAGATTACAATCTCCGTCGTGAAGCGCTAGTCGCGTACGCGGATGCCACCCCCCGCGTGCGGCTGGAGTCCTGCCTGGCATGTCTCACAAAACCATCATCGAGCCGTTTCGCATCAAGTCCGTCGAGCCCGTGAAGTTCACCACGCCGCGCGAGCGCGAGGCGGCGCTGGCCGACGCCGGCTACAACGTCTTCCGCTTGCCCGCCGAGGACGTGCTGATCGACCTCCTGACCGACTCCGGCACCGGCGCGATGTCGTCGCAGCAGTGGGGCGCGCTGATGCAGGGCGACGAAAGCTACGCCGGGAGCCGCTCCTTTTACCGCTTCCGAAACGTCGTCCAAAACCTGACCGGCTTCCAGCACATCATTCCGACACACCAGGGCCGCGCCGCCGAGCGCATCCTCTTTCATACCCAGGTGCGTCAGGGGCAGGTCGTCCCCAACAACAACCACTTCGACACGACGCGCGCGAACATTGAAGTAGAGGGTGCGGAAGCGCGGGACCTGGTGATCGCCGAAGGGCGCGTGCCCTCCGCCATGCACCCGTTCAAGGGCAACATCGACCTCGACGCTCTGGAGCGCCTGCTCGTCGAGGATCGCGAGGCCGGCGGCACCCTCGTACCGCTCGTGATGGTCACCGTGACGAACAATTCGGGAGGCGGACAGCCGGTATCCCTGGAGAATCTCCGCGGCGTCCGCCGCCTCTGCGACACCTACGGCAAGCCGTTCTTCCTGGACGCCTGCCGCTTCGCCGAGAACGCGTACTTCATCAAGCTGCGCGAGCCAGGACAGGCAAACCGCACCCCCGGCGAGATCGCCCGCGAGGTGTTTCGACTCGCCGACGGATGCACGATGTCGGCGAAGAAGGACGGCCTGGCGAATATCGGCGGCTTTCTCGCCATGAACGATCCCCGGTGGGCCGACGAGGCGCGCAACCTGCTGATTCTGACCGAGGGGTTTCCGACCTACGGCGGTCTCGCCGGGTACGATCTCGAGGCCATCGCGCGCGGACTCGAGGAAGTCGTCGAAGAGCCGTACCTGAAGTACCGGATCCGTTCGACGGCCTACCTGGCCGACAAACTGACAGCCGCCGGTGTGCCGATCATCCAGCCGGCCGGCGGCCACGCCATCTACATCGACGCGCGCGCGATGCTGCCGCACATTCCCCCGGCCCGGTATCCGGGCATCGCGCTCGTCAATGCGCTGTACCTCGAAGGCGGAGTCCGCGGCGTCGAGATCGGCACGGTCATGTTCGGACTCCGGCCGGACGGGACGGAAGTGCCGCCCGCGATGGATCTCGTGCGGCTCGCGATCCCGCGCCGCGTCTACACGCAGTCGCACATCGACTACGTCGCCGAGGTCGTCCTCGCCGTCGCGGCCGCCAGCGCCGGCCTGCGCGGGTATCGCATCGTGTCAGCGCCGGCCACGCTTCGACATTTCACCGCCACGTTCGAAG
>JANOJK010001054.1:0-4423 GCA_031408165.1 Acidobacteriota bacterium
TCGGCCAGCCGCTGCTCCCACGTGAGGATGTTGCCGCGCGACGGGGATCGCGGCTCGTTCGTCCGCAGGTCGCGCGAGTTGTGGTACCGGATCCGCGCCGGCAGGTGGAGACGGAATGCGACGATCTCGTTCCCCTGCCAGCCAACGCCGGGGGGCGGACCGGGGTTTGCGCCCGTTCGGCTCAACATGTGCCTGAACGCGATCGCCTCCCCCTGCGCGCGGAGGTCGTAGGCCGACCAGGAAAACGGGCGCGTCCCGGGCAGCGCGCGGATGTCGGGCACGGTGAGGTGAATCCCCAGGAAACGGCGTCCGTGCCGCGTCCACATGCTGATCCGGCCGACCCTGGTATGAGGAGACGAGTACAGATCCTGGATCTGTTTCTTCAGTTGATCGCCGCGCGTCCGCAGATCCGGATTCAGCGGCAGTCCGCGCAGCGCAACGAGCGCCGGAACGGACGCGTTGACGATCAAGGTCGCGGAACCGTCCAGCCGGAGCGTCAGATCCTCTTCGTATTCGTACTCGGGTCCGAGCGGGCCCCGCCCCCCGCTGCACGCGGCGACAAGGACCGTCACCACGAGGGCGAGCAGGGCCCCGCGCATCCGTGAGTGCATTCGACGGATGATATACTGAAGTTTCCCTCCCTCATGTCCACGCCGCCGCGTCTGTTCCTGATCGACGGCAGCTCGCAGATGTATCGCGCCTACCACGCGATTCGCGGGTTGACCGGCCCCGACGGAAAATCCACGAACGCCGTCTACGGTTTCGTGACGATGCTGCGCAAGCTGCTGAACGATCACCAGCCGCAGTACATCGCCGCGTCGTTCGACCTCGCCGGCCCGACGTTCCGCGACGACATCGTGACGGACTACAAGGCCAACCGCGCGCCGATGCCGGGCGATCTCGCCGAGCAGATCCCGTGGGTGCACGAGGCGTGCGAAGCGATGGGGGTGCCGATTCTCACGTCACAGCGCTACGAGGCCGACGTCGAGATCGGGACCCTCGCCGCGATAGAGGTCGCGCAGGGTTTCGACGTCGCGATCGTCACGGGGGACAAGGACTTCTTCCAGCTCGTGCACGGCGGCGTCAAGGTCTACAACCCGAAGGAAGAGGGGACCTGGTTCGACGCGGCCGGAGTGAAGGAGAAGTTCGGCGTCGCGCCGGAGCAGGTCGTCGACGTGCTCGCGCTGATGGGGGACTCGATCGACAACATCAAGGGGGTCCCCGGCATCGGCGAGAAAGGCGCGCGCGACCTGATCGCCAGGTACGGGGATCTGGAGACGCTCCTCGCGCACGCGGCCGAGGTCCCCAACAAGCGCCAGCGCGAAGGACTGCTCGCGCATGCGGACGACGCCCGGCAGAGCCGCACGCTGGCGCGGATCCACGCCGACTGCCCCGTCGATTTCGATCCGGAGTCGATGCGCTACCGGGGCGCGTCGCGCGAGCGGTGCTTCGATCTCTTCACGCGCCTCGGGTTCCGGACGCTCGTGATGGACTACGCGCCGACGGCGCAGACGGTGGCCAGGGACTACGAGGCGGTCGACACGATCGGCGGGGTCGCGGCGCTCGCCGCCGAGTTGTGCGCGGCGGGGCGTTTCGCGGTGCGCGTCCTTCCGGACCGGCCGTCCGCGATGCGTGCGTCGATCGTGGGGCTGTCGTTCTCGACCGCGCCGCACCGGGCGCGCTATGTGCCGCTCGTGGGATCGGGCCTCGGATTCGAGGGTGGGCTCGACGCCCGCGACGCGCTTGCCGTGCTGAAGCCCGTGCTCGAGGATGCCGCGGTCAGGAAGATCGGCCACGACCTCAAGTTCGACGCGATCCTGCTCGCGCGCCACGACGTCGACATGCGGGGGCTCGAGACCGACACCATGATCGCGAGCTACCTGGTGGACGCCAACCGCTCGTCGCATCCGCTCGAGGAGCTCGCGCTCGAGCACACCGGCTACAAGGCGTTGACGGAGGAGGACGTCTGCGGCCGCGGCGCGAAGTCGCTGTCGTTCTCGCAGATTCCGGTGCAGGCCGCGCTGGACTACGGCGGCGAACGGTCGGACCTCGCCCTCCAGCTGGCGCCGGCGCTCGGCGCCATCATGGAGCGGGACGGGCTGACGCGGGTCTACGACGAGTTCGAGCACCCGCTCATTCCGGTCCTGATGGCAATCGAGCAGGCCGGCGTGAAGATCGACGCGCCGGCGCTCGCGTCACAGTCGGTGAAGATCGACGAGCAGCTCAACGCGCTCGCGCGCCGCGTCTACGAGTTCGCCGGCGAGGAGTTCAACATCAACTCGCCCAGAAAGCTGGGCGAGATCCTGTTCGACAAGATGGGGCTGAAGACCGAGACGCTCCATCGAACGATGAAGAGCAAGGCGCACTCCACCGCCTTCGAGGTGCTCGAGGAGCTGGCGCTGCTGCACGAGATGCCGAGGCTGGTGCTCGACTGGCGCGGACTGATGAAACTGAAGGGCACCTATATCGACGCCCTGCCGCAACTCGTGAATCCCGAGACCGGCCGCGTGCACACCTGCTTCAACCAGGCGGTCGCGGCGACCGGACGCCTGAGCAGCAGCGACCCGAATCTTCAGAACATCCCGATCCGGACCGAGCTCGGGCGGGAGATCCGGCGCGCGTTCGTGGCGGAACCCGGCCACGTGCTGATCTCGGCCGACTACTCGCAAATCGAGCTGCGCGTGCTCGCCCATCTCTCGGGGGACGAGGCCCTGGTCGACGCGTTCACGCGCAACGAGGACATCCACGACCGGACGGCGCTGAAGGTCTTCGGCGCCGACAGCGGGCTCGGCACCCACGAGCTGCGGCGCCGCGCCAAGATCATCAACTATGCCCTGCTCTACGGGAAGCAGGCGTTCACGCTCGCCAAAGACATCGGCGTCTCGCGCCAGGACGCGCAGGCGTTCATCGACGCTTACTTCGCGGGCTTCCCCTCGGTCCGCGCGTTCATCGACGGCCTGCTGGAGGACGCGCGCCGGACCAGCACCGTGAAGACGATGTTCGGGAGGCGCCGGCTCGTGCCGGACATCAACAACCGCAACGGCCAGGTGCGCGCCGCCGCCGAGCGCGCCGCCGTCAACATGCCCATCCAGGGCACCGCGGCCGACATCCTGAAGAAGGCCATGATCGACGTCCACGCCGCGCTGCCGTCCATCGCGGGGGGCCGCGCGCGCATGATCCTCACGGTGCACGACGAACTGCTGTTCGAGGCGCCGAAGGAGGCCGCGGACGAGACCGCCGCCGCCGTGCGCACACTCATGGAAGGGGCCGTCGCCCTGAACGTGCCGGTGACGGTGGATGTCGGCATCGGCGAGAACTGGAAGGAAGCCAAGAGCTGATGGGGAATCGGGTCATTCCCAGATTCTCTTGAACGCCTCCCACTCCGCGGCCATCGTCGACGCCGCCTGGCGGCGTTCGCGGACGGGCGCCTTGGCGGCACGGTCCGGAATGAGCGCCAGCGTCACGAGCTTGTCGAGGTCCGCGCGGAGCGCGACGCCGCGGTCGCGGCCGAGCGCGGCGCGAATCCAGCCGGCGGAGGCGGCGGCCCATGCACGCTCGAGATCGCCTGCCGCCCTCGCCGAGGCGGCGAGCCAGTAGGAGGCCGGGACCGACGCGGGATCCCGCCGCAGTTCCTGCTCCATCCGTTCGGTGATTCGGGGATAGACGAGCGCGCGTTCCGCGGCCGGCAGCGCCTGCGCCTGGCGGTCGAGCGCGGTGGCCCACCAGTCCAGGGCCCGCTCGTGCGCCTCCGGCGCGAGCGTCGTCGAGGCGTCCACCACGGGATCGAGCAGCTCGGCGGCGGCCCCGAAGCGCTCTTCCAGGTACAGGAGCTCGCCGAGCCCGACCTGCAGCTCGATCCGCTCCCGAGAATCCAGGGCGCGGGGATCGACCGCCCGCAGATCCGCGCGGGCCTCCTCGAGCTCGGGCTGGAGTCCGGCCTGCCGGAAGCGCTCCAGCCGCGCGCGTCCCATGACGAGCCGCGCCGACGAGGCCATTGCGGGGGTGCTCGCGGCCTGTGCGGCGCTCTCGAGCGCCCGGTCGTACTGCCCCTGGTTGTAGAAGCGGCGGGCGTCGGTGAGGAGATCCGGTCTGGCTGCCGCGATCGCCGGCATGGCCCACAAGACCAACAGGACGACGGGGGCGCGCGCCCGGAGCGCGCGGAAGGAGCCCATTCCGCGATGCTACCACACGGGGTTGGGGTTCATAAGTGGCTGCGCAGGATGCACTTAGCAGAAACCGGCGGTTCGCTGATGCTATAATCTCCACCGATGGTGGAGCCGACCGTCGTGGCGCGGTCAGAGCATTCGATCTCTCGTCGCGACATTGATCCCGACGCCCTCAAGGTCCTGTACCGGCTGCACGAACACGGCTATACGGCGTATCTCGTCGGCGGCAGCGTGCGCGATCTGCTGCTCGGGCGGCG
>JANOJK010000302.1:0-17617 GCA_031408165.1 Acidobacteriota bacterium
GCCAGACTTCACGGGCTGCTGGAGCGTTCGTCCTGCGGCAACCATCACCCCGACAAAGCTCAGCCGCAAACCGACGTCTCCTGCTCACGAACGTTCCGAACCTGCCTCGCGCCTCGGCCTTGCCCCTCGCACGCCCGCCCGTCGCACGCCGCCCCCCTCCGCACGCCGCACCTCGCACCCGCACCTCGCACGCCGCCCCTCGCACCTCGCACTTCGCATCTCGCACCTCGCATTACTGCGTGAGCGCCTCGAGACGCGTAGGCACGGCTTGAAGCGGCAAGCGGAGGCTGGCGCGGCAACCGGTCCGGTCGTTGCGGTTCTCGAGCATGAGGCTGCCGCCGTGGGCCTCCGCTATCTGGCGGCTGAGGACGAGGCCGATTCCTGATCCCCCGGGCTTCGTGGTGAAGAACGGCACGAACAGGTTGCCGGTGTTCGACAGCCCGGGTCCTTCGTCGTCGACCCAGAGCTCCATGGACGCGGGAGAGCCCGGCAGCCGCTGCCAGCCCACGCTCACCGCGCCGCCGGTCTCCCGCACCGCGTCGACGGCATTGCGGATCAGGTTGATGAGGAGCTGTTCGAGCTGGTCGCTGTCTCCCTGGATCGACAGTTTCGGTCCGCCGGCAATCGTGATGTTGTGCCCCTTTTCGAGGGTCGCCACGCGATCGATGACGGTCGCGACGTCGAGCGGCGCCAGCTTGGGCGACGGGAGCTTCGCCAGGCGCGCGTACGCGCTCATGAAGCGGCTCAGCGATTCCGAGCGCGACGCGATCACCGCGAGGCCGCGCTGCATGTCTTCGCGCCAGTCGGACGGAGGGGGATCCCGCTCGAGGATCGTGGCCAGGCTGCCGGCGATGGACTTGATCGGCGCGAGCGAGTTGTTCATCTCGTGCCCGATGACGCGAATCAGGCGCTGGAACGCCTGGCGTTCCTCTTCGCGCAGCGGCTGGCTCAGGTCCGACAGCACGAGGAGCTCGTGCGGCCGCCCGCCCTGGCGGAACGAGCTGCGGCGGATCTCCCAGCGGCCGACCCCGCCGGGGAACGCCGTGTTGATGACACGCGGCGCCTCGCCGTCGAGGCAGTCTTCGAGGCCGAGCTCCTCCGCGCGCCGGCCGAGCGTGCGCTCGGCGTTCTGGGCCAGGAGCCGCGCCCCCGCGCGATTCACGAATTTGAGCTCGCGCTCCTCGTCGAACGTGAACACCGCCACCTCGATCTCCGCCATCACCTTGCGCAGCAGCGTCGTCGCTTCCAGGGCATCGAGCCGCTGGTGCCGCAGCGTCTCGACGAGGGTGTTCACTTCGATCAGGACTTCACCCAGCGCATCGCCGCCGCGCGCGCCGCGCGCGCGGATGGAGAAGTCCCCCTCGCCCAGCGCGGCGAGCAGGTTCGAGAGGGTCTGGAGGGGGAGGATGACGCGCTCGCGCAACGCGAAGCCGAAGCCCAGGCAGAACGCGACGATGATGACCGTCAGCGTCCACTGGACTTTCGGCGTGAAGTCGCCGGTCCACAGAAAGATGAGGGAGACCAGCGCGCCGGGGAGCGCCGACGCAAACGCCATCAACAGAATTCTTCTGTCGTGGCTGAGGCGAGGCTCCCGGGGTCTGTTGGTGGCCATCAAATGCTGAATGCTGAATGCTGAATGCTGAATGCTGAATGTTGAATGCTGAACTCTGAACGCTGAATTCAGCACTCGACATTTTACAGGCCTCCCGTAGCGCTGCACCGCCCGTACAGGGCGCTGCGGCTCAGGCGCATTCAACATTCAGCATTCAGAATTCATCATTCAACATTCAACATCCCACCTAAAGCCCGTAGCGCTGCAACCGCCGGTACAGGGCGCTGCGGCTCAGGCCGAGCGCCTTCGCGGCCTGGCTGACGTTGCCGTCGAAGCGTGTCATCGCCTTCTTGATGAGGAAGCACTCGACGTCCTCGAGGCTCATGTCCTCGAGCCGCCCGCCGCCGTCCTTGGCCGCGCGGAGTCCGAGGTCGCCCGGCTTGACCAGCGGTCCGGCGGCCATCAGCACGGCGCGCTCGACGGAGTGATCCAGTTCGCGCACGTTGCCCGGCCAGCTGTGCTCGAGCAGCATCTGCATCGCGCCGCTCTCGAATCCGGTGAGCCGCTTCCGGTAGCGCTGCGCGTGCTGGCGGAGGAAGTGCTGCGCGAGCAGCGGAAGGTCTTCCCGGCGGTCGCGGAGCGGAGGGAGGCGGATCTCGATCGTGTTCAGGCGGAACAGCAGGTCCTGCCGGAAGCGGCCGCCGCCGACCTCGTCGTTCAGGAGCGCGTTGGTCGCGGAGATGATCCGGACATCGACGCGCCGCGTGCGCGACGAGCCGAGGCGCTCGAATTCGCCGGTCTCGATCACGCGCAGCAGCTTGGCCTGCTGGCTGAGCGGCACGTTCGCGATCTCGTCGAGAAACAGCGTGCCCTGGTCCGCGAGCTCGAAGCGTCCGACGCGGTCGCTCTTGGCGTCGGTGAAGGCCCCCCGCACGTGCCCGAACAGTTCGCTCTCGAACACGCCTTCCGAGACGCCCCCGGAATTGACGATGACCATCGGCCGGGTGGCGCGGCTCGACACCGCGTGGAGCGCCCGCGCCACAACCCCTTTGCCGGTTCCGTTTTCGCCGAGGATCAGGACGTTCGCGTCCGACGGGCCCACGCGCGCGATGACCTGCAGCACCCCCTGCATCGAGGCCGACTCGGCCATGAGCTTGGGCAGGCCCTCGCCGCGCAGGAGGGAGTTCTCCGCCTCGAGGCGCTGCCCCTTGCGAAGCGCCTGGCTCAACTCGATCTGTGTGCGCACGATCGCCAGGAGGCGGGCGTTGTCCCAGGGCTTCTGGATGAAATCGCGCGCCCCGCGCCGCATCGCCTCCACCGCCACTTCGACGCTGCCCCACGCCGTCATGACGACGACCGGCAGGGTGGGGTCGATGCCCTGGATGCGCGACAGCAGGTTCAGTCCTTCCTCGCCCGAGGTCGTGTCGCGCGCGTAGTTCAGGTCGATGAGCGCCACGTCGAATTCCCGCGCCTCGACGGCGGCCAGCACGCCGGCGGGGGACGAAGCGGTCTCGAGCGTGAAGCCCTCCGCCTTCAGCAGCAGCCGCAGCGCCTCGAGCACGTCCGACTGGTCGTCGGCGATGAGCACGCGGGGTCCGCTCGCCCTCGCATGGCGCGTGTGTTCCGGTGAGTCGCTGCGCTGTTCTCTCAGGTGATCGGTGATCAACATGGCATGTGGTCCAGGGCTTGTGACGTATGGATCATGGCTCATGGCCTATGGCCATGCGCCGGTGTCAGTCCGTTCTCAGTGCAATGAGCGGGTCGATCCGCGTCGCGCGGCGCGCGGGAATATAGCTGGCGAGGAGGGCGACGAGGCCGAGAACGAGCGCCGTCACGGCGAAGGTCGCGGGGTCGTGCGGACTCACGCCGACGACCAGCGACCGCATCAACCCGGCGGTCGAATACGCGGCGACGAGGCCGATGAGGAGTCCGGCGGCCACCAGTACCATCCCCTGTCCCAGCACGAGCCCGAGGACGCTGGAGGGCTGTGCGCCGAGCGCCATGCGGACGCCGATCTCGCGCGTGCGCTGCGCCACCGAGTAGCTCGCGACCCCATACAGTCCGATCGACGCCAGCAGCAGCGCGAGCCCGCCGAAGACGGCCAGGATGATCACGTTCATCTGGAGGGGCTGGAGCGACTCGCTGACCTGTTCCTCGAGGGTGCGGATATTGAAGACGGAAAGCGATGGATCGAGCTCGCGCGCGGCGCTACGCACGGCGCTCGCGAGCGACGCCGCGTCCCCCGCGGAGCGCACGTGCAAAGTGGCCTGCGGGGTGTAGTTCTGGGCGAGGGGCTGGTAGATGAAGTTCTGCGCGTCCTCGGCGACCTGGTTGTACTTGCTGTCCGTCGCGACGCCGATGACGGTCGTGTAGTCCTCGTCGCCGAAGAACTTGAACCGCTTGCCGAGGGGCTCCTCCCCCTTCCAGAACTGCTGCGCCATCGTCTCGTTGACGACCACAACCTTGGGCGCGGCCGCGGTGTCCGCGCGCGTGAAGTCGCGCCCGCGGACGAGCGGGATGCCGATCGTCTGGAAATAACCGCTGCCGACCGTGTTCACCTGGACGAGGATACGGCCGGTGGTGGTCGTGTCGGCCCCTTCGGGAAATACGCTGCGCGCGAATCCGCCGGCGAGCGGCGCCGCCTGCGCGATCGCCGCTCCCTGCACCCCCGGCAGCGCGCCGGCCTTCTCGACGACCTGGTCGTAGAACACCTGCCCCCGCGCCGGCGTGTAGCCTTCGCGCAGCAGGTTGAAGTTCATCACCAGCACCCCCTCGGTCTCGAAGCCGGTGTCGATCCGCTGCGCGTGCTGCAGGTCGCGCAGGAACAGGCCGGCCGCGATCAGCGCCATCAGGGAAAGCGCGACCTGCGCGACGACGAGCAGTTGGCGGAGGGTGAAGAACGCGCGGACGCCGCGCCGGCCGGTCGCCGCGGGAATCAACTCGTTCTTCAGCACGGGGACGACGTCGGGCCTGGACGCCTGGAGCGCCGGCGCGAGGCCGAAGAGGATGCCGGTCAGAATCGCGAGGGCGGCGGTGAACCCGAGCACCCGCGGATCGAGCGACAGCGCGCCCCGGTCGATCGGGAAGGGCAGCGGCAGGCGCGCCGCAACGATCGCGTCGAGCGTCCACCAGGCCAGCGCCATGCCGGCGATCCCGCCCAGGATCGAGAGCAGCAGGCTCTCGGTCAGCAGTTGGCGCACCAGGCGTGAGCGTTTCGCGCCGAGCGCGAGCCGGATCGCCACCTCGCGGCGCCGTTTCGACGCGCGGGACAGCAGCAGGTTCGCAATGTTCGCGCACGCGATGAGCAGCACGATGCCGACCACGATCATCAGCACGGTGGATTGCTGGACCAGGACGTTGGCCCCCTGGCCGTTCGGATTCAGCCGCGCCTGGAGCAGCGGCACGGCGGTCGCGCTGCGTCCCTTGTTGTCGACCGGAAACGCCTGCTCGAGATTCGCGAAGACCGTCCGCAGGTTGGATCGCGCCTGCTCCGCGGTGACGCCCGGCTTCAGCCGCGCAAGGCCATTGATGAACAGCCCCCGCCGCGTCTCGTACCACTCCGGCAGCACGACGACCTGTCTCGACATCGGCAGCCACAGCGCCGGGCCGCCGCCGAGGAACACGCCGGTGAAATGCCGCGGCGCCACCCCGATGACGGTGTAGGGAGTGCGGTTGAGCGTCACGGTGCGGCCGACAGCATTCGGATCGGATCCCAGGCTGCGCTCCCAGAAGCCGTGGCTCACGACGGCGACCGGCGTGGCCTGGGCCTCTTCCTCGGGACGGAAGCCGCGGCCGACGGCCGGCTCGGCGCCCAGCAGCGAGAAGTAGTTCGCGGTGACGATCTGGACCGGAATCTGTTCCGACTCCTGTCCGTGGCTGTAGTTCACCTGGTTGAAGGTGATCGCCGCCATGTCGGAGAACGCGCCGTTCTGCGCGCGGAGATCCTTGAAGTTCAGGTGCGAGAGCGGCAGGGTGCCGGGGTTGCGTTGATCGGTCGTCGAGACGATCACCAGCGATTTCGGGTCGTGCACCGGCAGCGGCCGAAGCAGCAGCGCGTTGACGAGGCTGAAGATCGCGGTGTTGGCGCCAATGCCCAGCGCCAGCGACAGGATCGCGACGAAGCTGAACCCCGGGCTCTTGACGAGCATCCGGAGGGCGTACCTGAGGTCCTGGAAAAGCATGACAGTTGGCAGTTGACCGTTCACTCAGGAGGCAACGGCGCAGCCGGCCCGCGGGGGGGAGGAGACGACTGCGCCGGGCTGCCAACTGTGAACCGTGAACTAGTGGCTGATGTCGAATCCGCTCTCCTCGAGCTCCCGCTCGCCGGCGCGGTTCTTCAGGCCGTCCTCTTCCACGACGCGGCCGTCGAAGAGATGGATGGACCGGTCCGCGTGGCGCGCGTAGCGCGGGTCGTGCGTGACCATGCAGATCGTGGCCCCTTCGCGGTGCAGCTCGCGGAGGAGCTCCATCACGGCCTCGCCGTTTTTCGAGTCCAGGTTTCCGGTCGGTTCGTCGGCCAGCAGGATCGAGGGGGAGCCGGCGACCGCGCGGGCGACGGCCACGCGCTGCTGCTGACCGCCCGAGAGCTGCGAGGGGAGGTGCTTGGCGCGGTGCGCCATGCCGACCTTCTCGAGCGCCGCCATGACCCGCTCCTTGCGCTCCGTCGACTTCATCCCGCGATACGTGAGCGGCAGTTCCACGTTCTCGTACACGTTCAGGTCGCCGATCAGGTTGAAGCTCTGGAAGATGAACCCGATCTCCCGGTTGCGCACGCGCGCGCGCTCCGAGAGCGGCAGGTCCGCGACCTCCTTGCCGTTGAGCACGTAGCGCCCTTCGGTCGGGGAGTCGAGCAGCCCGAGGATCGAGAGCAGCGTCGACTTGCCGCACCCCGAGGGTCCGGCAATCGCGATGTACTCACCGCTCTTGATTTCGAGGTGGATGCCCGCGAGGGCATGCGTCTCGACCTCGTCGGTGAAGAACACCTTCGTGACGCCGTCGAGGTGGATGAGCGATTGCGCGGACGTGTTCATTCTGGCTCCTTTAGCCTTTGAGTTGCACTCGGTCGAACGTATCGAACTGGGACATGTCGGACAGAATCACCTGGTCGCCGGGCTGCAGCCCCTCGAGGACTTCGATCGTGTTCACCGAGGCGCGCCCCAGCTTCACCTTCGTCGCGTGCGCTTCGCCGTTCGGCGACACCTTGAAGATCGTCACGGTGCTGTTTTCCTGGCCGAACGCCGGGCGCCCCACATAAATGATGTTGTCGAGGCGTTCGAGCTGGATCTCCCCGTCGACGCTCAGGTCAGGACGCGAACCCGGGGGCAGCGGCCCGTCCATGATCACGTCCACGCCGACCGTCCCTCCCACCGACGAGGGGTCCATGCGTGAGACGTGGCCCTTGACTTTTCCGTTGCGCGTGTCGACCTCGGCGTATTGCCCGATGCGAATGTCCTTCGTCTGCGTTTCCGCAATCCGCAACTCCGCCTTCAGATTGCTCGGATTCGCCACGCGCGCGAGGTTGGTGCCGGGCCCGACCTGCTGGCCGCGCTCGACGGGCACCGACTGCAGCGTGCCCGACATGCCGGCGCGCACGTTCAGTTCATCCAGCTGCCGCCGCCGCAGATCCCACGTCGCCCTGCGCTGGTTCACTTCCGCTTCCTGCGGCGCCAGCTGCGAGGCGATGCCGTCCCGGGTGATCGTCAGCCGCCGCTGCTCCGTGGCCAGCCGGTTCTTCAGGTCCTCGGCAAGGCCGCGCTTCCCTTTCACGGTCAGCTCAGAAATAAGCCCCTCTTTGAAGAGCGTCTCGTTCGCTTCGAGGTCGAGCGCCGCCTGCTTGTACTGCGTCTCGATGTTCGCCGTGCCCGCTTCCTGGCTGAGGAGCGCGCTCTGCAGCTCCGCCTTGCGGTTCGCGTGCGCCGCCTGCGCCGACTGGTACCCGAGCTGCGCTTCCTGCACGGACTGGGTGAGCTCGGGGTTGCTCAACTCCAGGATGATGCTCTCAGGGGTCACCTGGGCGCCGGGACGGAGAACGATGCGTTCCACGCGCCCCTGCGACCGCGCCGGAATCCAGCGGATGTCTTCCGGGACGAGCGTGCCCGATCCGCGCACCGCCCGGAGCATCGAGCCGCGCTTCACCGCGTCGATCCAGACGACCGCCCGGTCCACGGTCGGCGCCGCCGGCTTGAGCTTCGACACGCCGAGCGAAATGCCGCCCACGACAACTACCGCGAAGGTCGCCCAGAGGACCCGGCGGATCTTCTTTTTTCTGGCCTGAGACGGACGAGCTATATCAACCATTCAATAGTGCCTCTGATGAGCCCGCGAAAGAGACGCGGCCTACCCAGATAAGCAAAATCCTGTGCCAGCAACTCTGAACCCCACAAGTGTCTGTGTTTCCAAGCACTTCCATTAGTGCCGTGCGGGAGCCACGTTCAGAGCTGACCGCTGATGGAATGCTGGAGTCCCACAACCGGTCAGTGCCGCTGGCGTCCTGAACCGGCCGAAGTTGGACGATTGGACGAAACTTCGAGCCGCTGGGTTTGCAACAACTTAGCGAAATATGTATTGTTTAGCCAAAGCAAATGAAAAGGGACCCCATCGGCGAGGCGATGACCGCGGTGATGACCCTCTACCCGCGCATCTACTTCGCCTGCCACACGCGTCACGTCCGCGACCCCCAGAACTCCCGCGTGCTCAGCCGCCATCAGGCCAGCATCCTCGATCACCTCGACGCCATCGAACCCACGACCGTGATGGACCTGGCCGGCCACATGGGCGTGACGGCCGCGACGATGTCGCTTGCGATCGATCGGCTCGAGCGCAAGGGCTACGCCGTCCGCCTCAAGGACGCGAAGGATCGCCGTCGCGTGCACGTGCGGCTCACGACCGCGGGCGTGCGCGTGCGTGAAGCGAGCTCGGTGCTCGATCCGGTGCGCGTGGAAGCGCTGGTGGCCCGCCTCGGTGACGACGAACGCGAACGGGCGATCGAGGGCCTTGGCCTGCTGGCGCGCGCCGCGCAGGAACAGATGCACGCGGCACGGGAGCTGGATGACGCGGAGCGATCGTCCGCGTAAACGGATCGTCCGCGTAAACGAATCGTCCGCGCAGACGGATCGCCCGCGAAGACGGGACCTTCCGCCTGAAGGCGGAAAGCTGCAGGTCGGTAGCGGAAGCGACAGATTCGGTAGACAAGGCAGAGGGCAGGAGGGATGATGCGCTGGATTATCTGGATCGGTGCGGCGATCGCCATCGTCGCGGCGCTGGTGGTGATCGTCGGGTACAGCCTGCCTAAGGGACACACGGCCACCGGGTCGGCGCAGGTCGCGCTGCCGCCCGACGCTGTGTATGCGCTGCTCTCGGAGGTCGACAAGTACCCCACCTGGCGACCCGGTGTGAAGGGGCTGACGCGCCAGCCGGATCGCAACGGACGGCCGGCCTGGACGGAGGAGGTGAGCGGGATGAAGATCCCGCTCTACTTCGAGACGATGGAGCGGCCGTCGCTGCTGGTCGCGCGCATCGCCGATCCGTCGCTCCCGTTCGGCGGGACGTGGACGTATCGGATCGCGCCGGCGGCCGGCGGTTCGCAGGTCACGATCACTGAGGATGGCGAGGTATACAATCCGCTCTTCCGGTTCATGTCGCGATTCGTCTTCGGCTACCAGGCCACCCTGGATGAATTCGTGAAGAACCTGAAGGCACGAGCCACGTGAGCGACGCCATGCCCGACCAGCGCGAGGAATTCGTCAGCACGCGAAGCCGCATCGAGAAGCTCGGCGTGAAGGCAGGGCAGGTCGTCCTCGTGCTCGGTGTGGAAGGGGACTGCCAGTTCATGGACGAACTGCGGGCGCAGGGGGCCGTGGTCCGGACCGGCGGCAACAGGCCGATGGACATGATCTTCGCGCTCTTCCGGCACCGCAACGATCTGCGCCGCCTCCGCTCGCTGGTGTCCAGGCTGAAGGCCGACGGCGTGTTGTGGACGCTCCGCCCCAAGGGCTCGCCCGATCTCAAGGAAGCGGAAATGATGCACGCCGGCCAGGAGGCCGGCCTCGTGGATGTGAAAGTCGTCGCGTTCTCCGACGTCCTCACGGCAGAGAAGTTCGTCATCCCGGTGGCCAGGCGGGCCGCCCATCGTCCATCCGGCAGCCTGTGACCTACGCCCGGATACGCATCCTCGAGCCCTGACCCGGCGTTACGGCCTCGGGTGCCGGGAAGCTCGTCCATTATTAACGGCACGCAGCGTGTAACAGGATTGAGAGCTATGAGCGAGATCAATGAGCGTCTGCTCAACGAGTTGGTCGACGCTGTCAAGGAAATCGTTCATAAAGAGGAGTCCGACCGGCTCCGCGACGTCTACCTCATCGGCGATATCGAAAAGGATACGGCGCGCGCCGCGATTGAAAAGCTGCGCGAGTTCGCGAACAGCGGCCGGAAACCCATCACTGTCTACGTCAACAGCGCGGGGGGGAACGTCACGGACGGCCTCGCGATCCACGACGTCATCAAGCACCTCGTCACGACCGGAATCGAGGTCACCATCGTCGTACAGGGGATGGCGTACTCGATGGGATCGGTGGTCCTTCAGGCGGCCAGTCCTGGACGGCGCCTGGCCTACCCGCATTCGTGGATCATGATTCACGAGCCGGCGAAGTGGGCGGGCTGGCAGTCCACCACCGCGGCGGCGCAGCATCTCGACCGCTTGAAGCAGATGCAGAGCCAGATCTATCGCATCATGGCGGAGCGATCCGGCAAGCCGCTGCGGCAGATCATCCGCGACACCAAGCGCGTCGACTTCTATCTCGACGCCTGGAATGCGAAGGCGTACGGGTTGATCGACGCCGTCCTGGGTGAGTCCACCGCCCCGATTGTGGACAAGGATGCGGCGGAAGAGTCCGCCATGGAGAACGCGCCACCCGGCGATCTGACGATTCACGGACGCAGCGACATATGAGCTCCGGCCCTTACCCGTTTCCCAGCATCGCCGCTCCCGCGCGCCACTTCGTCGCGCTCACCTCGGTCGTCATCGTATTCCTCGCGCACCGGGCGGCCGGGACGGTCATCGACGAAGGGGGGCTCTTCCTGCTCCTGAGCGTAGTGGTGCTCGGCAGCGCCTGGTTCGCGGGGACCGGCAGTGCGCTGTCGGTGACCGTGCTCGGCGCCGTGCTGGGCTCGCTCGGGGCCGGGAACGCGGGATCCCCGGCCGTCCACACGCATCTCGCGCTGTTTGTCGGGCAGGGGCTGCTCCTCACCGCGCTCGTCGCGGAACTGCGGCGCGCGCGCCACTCGGCGGAACGAGAGGCGGGGCTGGCGCACGCGGCACAGGTCGAATCGGAGTCGGCGGGCCGGATGAAGGATGAATTCCTCGGGACCATTTCCCATGAATTGCGGACGCCGCTGAACGCCGTCCTCGGCTGGCTGCAGTTGATCAAGACCGGCAAGCTGGATGGGGAGACCCAGCAGCGGGGGTTCGAGTCCATCGAGCGGAACGTGCGCCTGCAGGCGCAGCTCACGGGGGATCTGCTCGACGTCTCGAAGGCGTTGACCGGACGGCTGAACCTGGACGTCCGAACCGTCTCGCTGAAGACGGTCCTCTCGGAAGCGGTGTCTCAGGTCGCGAGCGCGGCGACCGCGAAGGACGTCAAGCTCGACGTCGTGACCGGCCACGGGCCCATTATCGTCCGCGGCGACGCGGACCGGCTCCGGCAGGTGGTGTGGCATCTCCTGGCCAACGCGATCAAGTTCACGCCGCGGGGCGGTCAAATCCACGTGGTGCTCGAGTCCAACGAGCAGGCGTGCATCACGGTCCGCGACACCGGGCCCGGTATCAATCCGGAGTTCCTGCCGAGGATCTTCGACCGCTTCACGCAAGCGGACTCGTCGCCGACGCGCGCGTCCGGGGGGCTCGGCGTCGGCCTGTCGCTCGTTCGCGAGCTGGTCGAACGGCATGGCGGCGAGATCCTGGTGGCGAACGATGACAGGGGGGGTGCGAGGTTCACGATCCGCCTGCCTCTCCACCACACCGATCAGCAACCCGCCGTCGCGGCCGCCGGCGCGCTGCCGAACGTGCCCTCGCCACCGCTCAACGGGGTGCGCGTGCTGCTGCTCGACCGCGATCGCGACGCGCGCGAGCTGCTGAGCGTCGTGCTGCAGCAGCGCGGCGCCGCGGTCTGCGTGGCCAGCTCGGTGGACGAGGCGCTCGAGATGCTCGAGTCGTGGAGGCCGGACGTGCTGGTCAGCGACGCCGCGTCCCCCGAGCGTGACGCATACTCGATCGTCGGCAAGGTCCAGTCACTGGAAGCGGAGCGCGGCGGGCGGATTCCGGCCATCGCCCTGACCACCCTGGCGCGCACCGACGAGGGCATGCGGCGTATGCTCTCGGACGTGAAGCGCGACCTCCAGAAGCCGGTGGAGCCGGCGGTCCTCACGGCGGAGATTGCCCGGCTGGTGGGGCGGGAACGCCGGCGCGCGCAGCGTTGACGCAGACGGCAGGCGGATGGACGGGACGGGGGTAGCGCGCCGGCTGACGGTCGGCGCCGAACTGCAGGCGGGCGGCGGCGCCCATGTGCGTGTGTGGGCGCCGGCCTGCCGTCGTGTCGAGCTCGTGATCCCCCCGGAGGTCGAGGACGGCACGCCGCACGTCATGCCGATGACGCGCGAGCCGGATGGCCATTTCCACGGATTCGACGAGCGCGCGCGTGACGGCGGGCGGTACTGGTTCCGACTGGACGGCGACCGCCTCCGCCCCGATCCGGCGTCGCGGCATCAGCCCGAAGGGCCGCATGCGCCGTCCGCCTACGCGGACCCGGGCGCGTTCGCGTGGACGGACAACGCCCGCAAGGGCCTGCAGCCGATCGGCCAGGTCGTCTACGAGATGCACATCGGCACGTTCACGCCCGAAGGGACGTGGCGCGCCGCGGCCGCGGGGCTCGCCGAACTGGCGCGCATCGGCGTCACGGTGATCGAGATGATGCCGATCGCGGAGTTCCCGGGCCGCTTCGGCTGGGGCTACGACGGCGTCAACCTGTACGCCCCGGCCCACGTGTACGGCACGCCCGGCGAGCTCCGCGCGTTCCTGGATCACGCGCACGCGCTCGGCCTCGGCGTCATCCTGGACGTCGTCTACAACCATCTCGGTCCGGACGGCAATCACCTGAGCGACTTCTCCCCCGACTACTTCACCGACAAGTACACGAACGACTGGGGGCGCGCGATCAACTTCGAGGGGCCGGAGGCCGCGCGACAGTTGTTCGTGCAGAACGCCGGCTACTGGATCGACGAGTTCCATTTCGATGGCCTGCGCCTCGACGCCACGCAGGACATCAAGGACGACTCACCACGCCACGTCCTGGTGGACCTGATTGGAGCCGCGCGCCAGGCCGCAGGGCGCCGGCCGATCTACATCGTCGCGGAGAACGAGCCGCAGGACACGCTCCTCGTGCGCGCCCCCGAGAATGGAGGATACGGCGCCGATGCGCTGTGGAACGACGACGCGCACCACACCGCGGTGGTCGCAATGCTCGGCCGCCGGGAGGCCTACTACCGCGATTACCAGGGGACCGCGCAGGAGCTCATCTCGTGCGCGCGGTTCGGGTACCTGTATCAGGGGCAGTGGTACACGTGGCAGAAGCAGCGGCGCGGGACGCCGGCGCTCGACCTGCTGCCGGGCGCGTTTGTCACCTACCTCGAGAACCACGATCAGGTGGCGAACTCCGCGTTCGGGCGGCGGCTGCACCAGCTTTCGTCGCCCGCGCGCTATCGCGCACTGACCGCGTGGCTCCTGCTCGGTCCCGCGACGCCGATGCTGTTCCAGGGGCAGGAGTACTCGTCGTCGAGGCCGTTCTTGTACTTCGCGGATCACACGGCCGAGCTCGCGGCGGCGGTGGGGAAGGGGCGCGTGGAGTTCCTGGCGCAGTTTCCGAGCCTGACCGACGACCGCGTGGTGCGCGCGCTTGCGCGTCCTGCGGATGAGGGGACGTTCCAGGCGTGCAAGCTGGACGCCGGCGAACGCGTGCGGCACGCCGAGGCGTACGCGTTGCACTGCGATTTGCTGGCGCTGCGCAGGGATGATGCGGTGCTGTCCCGGGCGGGGACCTACCGGCCAGAAGGGGGCGTGCTCGGCCCCGGCGCATTCCTGCTCCGGTATGTCGACGCCCGGCGCGGCGATCGGCTCCTCGTCGTCAATCTCGATTGCGACCTCGACTTCGCGCCCGTGCGCGAGCCGCTGCTCGCCCCGCCGCGCGACGGCCGCTGGCGCATGGTGTGGAGCAGTGAAGCGCCGCAGTACGGCGGACAGGGGGCGCCGCCGCTCGACGCGGACGGGCCGTGGCTCATTCCCGGCGGCTGCGCGATGTTCTTCGTTCCGGAGCAGCGATGACGGAGCTGACACGCACGATCCACGCACCCCGCGACCGCGCGGACGAGACGGTCGCGGCGGGCGAGCGCCCGCCGAGGCGTGAATGGCTGGTGACCAACGGGCTTGGCGGCTATGCGGCCGGTACCGTGGCCGGCATGCTGACCCGGCGCTATCACGGCATGCTCGTCGCGTCGCTGCCGGCGCCGCTCGGGCGGATGGTGATGCTCAATCACCTGCTCGAGCGCGTGCGCCTCCCCGGCCGCGGGGTCATCTGGCTCGGCGACGAGGATGAAGTCGCGGGACCGAACGCGGCGGACCGTACCGAGTACCTGGCGGAGTTCCGCCTCGAGCTCGGGCTGCCGGTGTGGCAGTACCGCGTGGACGGCTTCACGATCGAGAAGCGGATCCTGATGCCCCACGAGCAGAACACGGTGCACGTGAGGTATCGCGTGCTCGAGGGGGCGGGCACAGTGCGCTTCAACCTGCGCCCGTCGGTGCACTTTCGCGGCTACGAGGCCTCGGTCGATGCGATGCCGGTGAGCACCTACACGATCGCCGCGACGGGGAACCGCTACGAGCTGTCCGCGGAGCCCGATCTTCCGATCCTCAGGCTGATGCTGCTCGGGAACCGCGCGGCGCTCACACTCGACGAGAAGGGGGCGCAGGAGGTCCCCTACCGGATGGAGGAGACGCGCGGCTACCAGTGGCAGGGGTCGCTCTGGAGTCCGGGCTACTTCCGCGCCGACGCGGACGCGGGGGACCAGGTCTCGCTCATCGCGTCAGTCGAGCCGTGGGACACCGTGCTCGCGCTGTCGCCCGACGAGGCCGCAGCCGCGGAGCACGAGCGCCGGCGGCGCCTGGTCGCGATTGCCAGGGTGCCGGAGGAGGACACGTTCGCCGGGGAGTTGGTGCTGGCCGCGGATCAGTTCATCATCCAACCGGCCGGGCGCATCGACGAATCCGCGCGTGCCCGCGCCTCCGGTGACGAGGTGCGCACGGTGATCGCGGGCTACCACTGGTTCAACGACTGGGGCCGCGACACGATGATCAGCCTCGAAGGGCTGACGCTGGCCACGCACCGGTACCGCGAGGCGGGCTACATCCTGCGCACCTTCGCGCACTACGTGCGCGACGGGCTCATCCCGAACATGTTTCCCGACGGCCAGCGCCAGGGGCTCTACCACACCGCCGACGCGACGCTCTGGTTCTTCCATGCGGTCGAGCGCTACACCCTGGCGACCGGCGACGACGAGACGCTGCGGCGGCTGCTGCCCGTGCTGGCCGAGATCGTCCAGCACCACCTCCGCGGGACGCATTTCGGCATCCGCGTCGATCCGGAGGACGGGCTGTTCACGCAGGGGGCCGAGGGGTACCAGCTCACGTGGATGGACGCGAAGGTCGGCGACTGGGTCGTCACGCCGCGCCGCGGCAAGGCGGTGGAGCTCAATGCGCTCTGGTACAACGCGCTCTGCCTGATGCAGTCGTGGACGGCGCAGTTCGGCGGCGGCGACGGCATCGACTTCGCCGCGCACGCGGGCCGCGCGCGCGACGCCTTCAACCGCCGGTTCTGGTACGAGCCGGGCGGCTATCTGTACGATGTCGTCGACGGCGAGCAGGGCGACGACACCTCGTGCCGTCCGAACCAGCTGTTCGCGATCTCGCTGCCGTACCCCGTGCTCGACCGGGAGCGGTGGGAGCCGGTGATGAAGGTGGTGCGCGAGCGCCTGCTGACGCCGGTCGGACTCCGATCGCTCGCGCCAGGGGAGACCGATTACAAGGCGCGCTACTATGGCGACCTGCGCGCCCGCGACGCGGCGTATCATCAGGGCACCGTGTGGGCGTGGCTGATCGGTCCCTATATCGACGCGGAACTGAAGCTGCCGGGCGTCGACCGCCCGAAACTGCGGAACCTGCTGGCCGCCTTCGATCAGCACCTCGACGACGCGTGCGTCGGACAGATCAGCGAAGTCTTCGACGCCGAGCCGCCGTACCTGCCGCGCGGCTGCGTCGCCCAGGCCTGGAGCGTCGCCGAGGTGTTGCGCTGCTGGCTCCGCGTGTAGGATGACGCCCGATCCGAAGGTCGGGCCTGCCGGCTCACTCTCGATCGCGCCTGGCGAGATCGACGACGTCGCCGCAGTGGTTGAGGCGCGCGACGATCATCGCGAGGTGCCCGCGCCGGCCTCGCGGAACGCGCAGGTCCGGCGCCTTCTGCTGCAGCGCCTGGACCACGTCCGTGTTGCAGCGGCCGAGAAGCGGATGGTCGAGGTCGCTCAGCGCACCGCCCGAGACCGCGGTGAGGAAGATCCGATCGTCGCCCCGCGGGTCGGCGCCCGCGTCGAGCAGGCGGCGCACGATGACGGCGTTGCCGGTGCCGACCGCCATGAGCAAGGGGCTCAACCCCCCGGCTCTCGGTTTCGGGTCCGCGCCGCTGCGGAGAAGGAGATCCACCGCGGCCGGCTGACCCTTGTGAATCGCGTGGAGGAGCGGCGGCCAGTGGTGGCCGCCGGGATCGGGGGCGTTCGGGTTTTCCCCCGCGGCGATGAGCCGCTGCAAGGTCACGAGATCGCCGGCGCGAGCCGGCGCCGCGAGGGGGACCGAAGCCGGACGGCGCGCCGAGGCATCCGGCGGCCAGGAGGGCGATGGCGAGTGGTGATAGATACCGCATGCGCCGACGGTAGCACACAGACTTTGCAATGTAAAGTTAGATGCCGGTAACCCTGGACGACCTCGGGTGGACCCCGCAGTTCGCGGAGGCCTTCGCGCCGTACCGCGCGGCAGGCGTGTTCGCGGCGCGCGTCAGCCTGGAGCACACGCACATTTACCGCGTGATGTCGGCGGACGGGGAGACGCTCGCGCGCGTGTCGGGCCGGCTGCGGCACGACGCGGCGACGCGGTCCGCGTTTCCGTCGGTGGGGGACTGGGTCGTCGTCGACGCCGCGCCCGGCGGGGGGGACGCCCGGATCCGCGCGGTGCTGCCGCGCGTGTCGCACTTCTCGCGGCGTGCCGCCGGCAATCCCACCGAGGAGCAGGTGGTCGCGGCCAACCTCGACGTCGTGTTTCTCGTCTCGGGGCTCGATCATGATTTCAATCCGCGGCGGATCGAGCGCTACCTCGTGACCGCATGGGAGAGCGGCGCCGCGCCCGTCATTGTCCTGAACAAAGCGGACCTGGTCGACGACCCGTCGCCGTTTGTCGCCGACGTCGCCGCGCTGGCCCAGGGCGTGCCGGTCCTCGCCGTGTCGGCCAGGCGGCCGGAGTCGATCGAGGCGCTGCGCGCGCACCTCGGACACGGGCGCACGGCGGCCTTGCTCGGATCATCGGGCGTGGGCAAGTCGACGATCGCCAACGGCCTCATCGGCGCCGAGGTCCTGCGCACGCACGAGGTGCGCGAAAGCGACAGCCGCGGGCGCCACACCACGACCGGCCGGCAGCTCGTCCTGCTTCCAGGCGGCGGCATCCTGATCGACACGCCGGGTATGCGCGAGCTGCAGCTGTGGGATGCCGGGGAATCGGTCGTCGGCGCCTTCGCGGACGTCGAGTCGATCGGCGAAGGCTGCCGGTTCCGCGACTGCCGCCATGCGACCGAGCCCGGCTGCGCGGTCGTGGCCGCCGTCGCCGCCGGACTGCTGCCGACGGCGCGGCTCGAAAGCTATCGGAAGCTGCAGGGGGAGCAGGAGTTCCAGGCGGCGCTGCAGGACGAGCGCAGCCGCCTCGAA
>JANOJK010000311.1:0-11097 GCA_031408165.1 Acidobacteriota bacterium
GCGGAGGCGCCGCGGGGGACGGCGCCCGGCGGAGCCCATCCCTCGGCACGCAGGGCGTCCTGCAGCCGCTGCGAGCGCTCGATCAGCGCGTGCGCGTCTTCGAACTTCTCCACGTCCTCGCGGCCATCCGGAAACGTAACGACAAGCTCGTAATCGTCACCCTCAGCCTCGTGGCGGATCTCGTAAATCAGCCTCGCGTCCTTGCGCTCGAAGAACCAGATCATCGAATGATTATCCCCCCTCGCGCCGTGTCGTCCGTCAGCTGACGACCGAGCGCAGCCACCGGGCTCTATCCTTGATGCCCTGTGTGGTGGCAAATAGGCTGCCACGGAGGCGACCGGGAGCAGGATCCCGCAAGGGAAGCTGTCAATCATGGTTCGGCCGACGAGCGCAAGGCTCGCGTCAGCGGATCCCGTCACCATCCATGCGATTTCCGCCCCTGTTTTGCGCACGTCCCCACACCGCGCACCGGTTTCGGGACTCGACTGTGCGGATTCGAACAGCCCGCAAATAGGGACAACGCTCTTAGGCACGTTTCTCACGCCGATTCCGTCAAAAGCCCTGATGGCACGTGTTGTGGACTTTGGCGCCGCCGGCATGACCGTTTCGTGCGACATGACACCCCGTATCCTGATCGCGGACGACCAACCCGATCTGCTCGACGCACTGAAGCTGCTGCTCAAGGGCCAGGGCATCGAGTACGACGCGGTGACGTCGCCCGACGCGGCGGTGCACGCGCTCCAGGCGCGCGTGTTCGATCTCGTGCTGATGGATCTGAATTACACGGGCGACACCACGTCGGGCCGCGAGGGGATTGACCTGCTCGCGCGCGTCCAGGCGTTCGATCCGCTGCTCCCGGTGGTCGTGATGACGGGCTGGGGCAGCGTCGATCTCGCCGTGGAGTCGATGCGGCGCGGGGTACGCGACTTCGTGCAGAAGCCGTGGGACAACGCGCAGCTGCTCTCAACGCTGCGCCAGGAAATCGAGGCCGGCCGGCAACGGCGCCGCGACGACGCCGCCGAGCGGCGCGAGCTCGCGGAAGCGCTGCGGATCCAGACGCGGCTCCTTCCCCAGCACGTCCCCCAGATCGACGGGTGGGAGCTGGCCGTCTCGTGGCAGCCGGCGGCCGGGGTCGGCGGGGACTGCTTCGACACGATCCGCTTCAGCGACACGCGCCTCGCCCTCACCATCGCCGACGTCGTCGGCAAGGGCATTCCGGCGGCACTGCTGATGTCGAACCTGCAGGCCGCGGTACGGGCGTTCGCGTCCGAGGCCGCCGAGCCGCAGGCCCTCTGCCACCAGGTGAACCGCATCCTCTGCGGCAACATCGCCGAGGGACGCTTCATCAGCTTTTTCTACTGCGTGCTCGACGCGACGGCGGGCGTGCTCACCTACACGAACGCCGGACACTACCTGCCGATACTGGTGCGCGCGAACGGATCGGTGGAGCGACTGGGGATCGGCGGGCCGGTGCTCGGCGTGCTCGGCGAAGCGGAGTACGAGCAGGCGTCGATCGCGCTCGGCCCAGGCGATCGCCTGATCCTGTACACCGATGGGCTGACCGAGGCGCGCGATGCGGCCGACGAGGAATTCGGCGAAGCGCGGCTCCTCGAAGCCGCTGTGGCCCACCGCGCCTGCAGCGCGCCGTCCATTCAGGCGCGCCTGACCGCCGCCGTCGCCGCGTTCACCGGCGGGGCGCTGCAGGACGACGCGACCCTCATGGTTCTCGCGGCCGACCAGGGCTGAAACGACGGAATCCAGTGACGAACAGCAGTTTCGAGGGACCGCCAAACGAGGCCTTGACGGGAGTTTCCTCCCCTCCAGATACTGTTCGCATGCGAAAAGTGTGGACACCTCCCTGGCCATGGGTGTTTGGCGCCGCAACCGCGTTCGGCGTGTTCTCCTTCCTCCAGGGATACCGCCTCACTGTCCTCAACAGCAAGCCGGGGATGACGATCGACACGGGGAAGCTCCTCCTGCTGAATCTGGCGCTCTGGTACCTGCCCGCGCTGATGATGCCGGCCATCGTCTCGGCCGCGCGGCGGTTTCCGTTCGAGACGGGGCGGCGGGTCCACGCGATCATCGCCCACTCGGGCGGCGCGCTGCTGTTTTCGTTTGCCCATCTCGTCGGCTTGCTCGGGGTCCGCTTCCTGCTGTGGGAGAACGGCGGCAAGAACCCGAGCGCGACCTGGGCCCAGTACTTCCAGCGCCGCAGCTTCGAGCAGCTGGACTGGAGCCTGATGGTGTACGCCGTTATCGTGGGCGTCAGCCACGCCGTCGCGTATTACCACGAAGCGCAGGAGCGCAAGCTGAAGGCGGCGCACCTCGAGACCCGCCTGATCGAGGCGCGCCTGAAGACGCTCGAGGCCGAGCTCCATCCGCACTTCCTATTCAACACCCTCCACGCGATCTCGACGCTGGTGCACCGCGACCCGGAATCGGCCGACCGCATGATCAGCCGGCTGAGCGACCTGCTGCGCATCACCTTCGATCGCAGCGGCGAGCCCAAGGTGTCGCTCAAAGAGGAGATGGAATTCCTCGGCAAGTACCTCGACATCGAACAGACGCGCTTCCAGGATCGTCTCACTGTCCACGTGAACGTCGATCCCGACGCGCTCGACGGCGAAGTGCCGCGGATGATCCTGCAGCCGCTCGTCGAGAACGCGATCAAGCACGGCATCGCCGGCCGCAGCGGCGGCGACCAGGTCCGGATCACGGCCGGCCGGGAGGGGGACCGGCTCTGGATGCAGGTGCGCGACAACGGCGCGGGGCTGCAGGTGCGCACCTTGAAGGCGCTGCGGACCGGCGTCGGCCTCTCCAACACGCGCGCGCGACTCGACTGTCTCTACGGACGCCATTACCGCCTGGAGTTCACCGACAAGCACGGCGGACTCTCGGTCCTGATTGAGATTCCATTCCAGCGCCTGACGGCCGCGGGCCCCCCCGCCGCGTTCCGCGTCGCGTGACGAGAGGCCATATGAGCACACCCCAGACCCGCGTATTGGTCGTCGACGACGAACCGCTCGCGCGCGAGCGGCTGCGCACGCTGCTGCAGGAGGAGCCCGGCTTCGACATCGTCGGCGAGGCCGGCGACGGCATGGCCGGCGCCGAGTCCATCACGGCGCTCTCGCCGGACCTGGTGTTCCTCGACGTGCAGATGCCAGGCGCCGACGGCTTCGACGTGATCGACGCCGTCGGTCCCGACAAGATGCCGTTTGTCGTCTTCGTGACCGCGTACGATCGGTACGCGCTGCGGGCGTTCGACGTGCACGCGGTCGATTACCTGCTGAAGCCCTTCGATCGCGACCGCTTCAAGCAGGCTCTCGGCCGCGCGCAGCAGCAACTGGAGCGCGCCAAAGGGGGGGACCTCGAGCGGCGCCTCACCGCCATCGTCCAGGACCTGAAGCCGGCGAAGGCGCGCACCGACCGCTTCGTCGTCAAGTCGGGCGGGCGGATCTTCTTCGTGCGCACCGGCGAGATCGACTGGATCGAGGCGGCCGGCAATTACCTGAAGCTGCACGTCGGCAACGACTCGCACCTCATCCGCGAGACGATGAACGCGGTGGAGGCCAGGCTGTCGCCGGACGTGTTCGTCCGAATCCACCGCTGCCACATCGTGAACATCGAGCAGGTCCGCGAGCTGCAGCCCTGGTTCAACGGCGAGTACGTGGTGTTCCTGAAGAATGGCACGCGCCTCACGCTCAGCCGCGGCTACCGCGAGCGCCTGCAGGAACGCGTCGGACGGGGGATCTAATTAGGCTTTGGGCTTTGGGCTTTGGGCTTTAGGTTTGGCTTTGGGCTTTAGGCTTAGGCTTTGGGTAGGCTTTTGGGCTTAGGCATGACGCGGTGGTGTTCTACAAGCGGCTAAATCCTAAAGCCAAAAGCCAAAAGCCTAAAGCCTAAGGAAGCGTCGCCCGCGCACAGCCCAGCGCAACTTGGCGGACTGGGCGCGCCGGTTCGCACGCGTTTCCTCCGTCGTCGAGCGGATGACTTCGGTCGCCACCGCCGAATACACGCCCGCGCGATGGCCCGCCTGGAACGCCTTCTTCACACGCCGGTCTTCGCCGGAGTGAAAGGTCAGCATCACGACCCGGCCTCCCGGCGCGAGACACTGCGGCAACGATCGAAGCAGGGAATCGAGCTTGGAGAACTCGTCATTCACCGCAATGCGCAATGCCTGGAAGGTACGGCGGACGGACATCTTCACTTCGGACTTCGTGAGATGCGCATGCGCCGACGTGAGTCCCGCGCGCACCAGCCGCTCGAGCGCCTGGGTCGTCTCGATGGGCTGCTGCTTCAACAGACGGCCGATGAGATCCGCGTACGGCTCGTCGGCATTCTCCTGAAGCAGGGACACGACCTTCACTTCGCTCAGCCGCGCGAGCAGTTGTGAGGCGGACTCGCCGCGCGACGGGTTCATCCGCATGTCGAGGCGTCCGGCGCCTTTGTAGCCGAAGCCGCGTTGGGGATCGTCGAGTTGCATCGAAGACACCCCGAGGTCTGCCAGGACCAGGTCGGCCGCCTCGACGCCTTCAGTGGCGAGCACCTGCGGCAAGGCCGCGAAATTCGCGTGGCGTGCGCTGAACGTCTCCGGGCCGAACCCGGCGGCGCGGAGCTGTGCTTCGGTGCGCGGCAACTCGAGGGGATCGACGTCGAGCCCGATCAGGCGTCCGCCGGGCTGCAGGCGTTCGAGGATCGCCCGCGCATGACCACCGCCGCCGAGCGTGCAATCCACTGCCACCTCGCCGGGCCTGGGCCGAAGACACTCCAGGACTTCCTCCACCATGATCGGCCGATGGGTCCCGGCGGGTGTCTTGCCGGACGCGAATACTTTCTGCACCTCGGAGACATACCGCGCAGGGTCCAGTTCCTTGTACTTCTCATGGAACCCGCGCGGGTTCTTGCCCGCATAGCGCGGCCGCCGCCGATGCGCCTGCGGCACGTCAGGTGGCTTGTTCACCACAGGAACTCTACCGCGGCCGGAGCTTTCCCTGCGATCTCTGCAGCTCTGCGCCCTCTGCGTGGAGATCGTACCTGACACGTATAATCACCTCGACTTGCCCCCGTCCACTTATCGCTTCGGTCCTTTCCATGTCGACCGTGTCACGTATCGCGTCCTCGGTGCCGGCCAACCGCTGAACCTCACACCGAAGTTTCTGGATCTGCTCCTGCACCTGCTCGATCGCGGCGGAGAGCTCGTCAAGAAGGTCGTCGCCGAGCCGGGGGTGGGGGCAGCGTCATGAGCGAATTCATCCTCTTCGGGATGGTGGTGGCGCTCGGCGTGGCGCTCCGGCGGGCGTTCGTGCGCATCGATCAGCTCGAAAGGGCGCAGTCGCGTTCCGCGTCTCTGCCCCTGTCCGCGCTTCGACCTGCAGAGGGAAGCAACAGACGCCTTCAGCCCGAAGGCGGCAGCTCCAGGGTAGAACCTCAGGGCGGGAGCAACAAGGTAGCGCCTGAACGAGGACGCGACAGCGGGAGCGAGACGCTGGAAGACGACGAGCCCGCGTCGCTCGAGACGACGATCGGCACGCAGTGGCTGCTGTACGTCGGCGTCATTGCCATCGTCATCGGCGTCGCGTACTTCGAGAAGCTGGCGATCGACAACAGGTGGATCGGCGAAACAGCGCGCGTGATCCAGGGGGCCGTCCTGGGGCTCGCACTCACCTACGCGGGTGTGCGCTTCGGGCGGGCCGGGTACCGCCTCTACGGGCAGATGATCACCGGCGGCGGCGGAGCCATCCTCTATGTCTCGACGTTCGCTGCCTTCAACTTCTACCACCTGATCGACAGGCCGCTCGCCTTCGGCCTGATGGTCGCGATCACGGCGATGGTGGCGTGGCTGGCCGACCGCGAGCAGTCGCAGGGCCTCGCGCTCTTCGCCGCTGGCGGCGGGTTCGGCACGCCGTTCCTGCTGCCGGGCACGATCGACGCGCAGATCGCGCTCTTCGGGTACGACGCCATTCTGATCGGCGGAACCGTCCTGCTGTCGCGGCGCCGCGACTGGCCGGTCCTCAACATCGTCAGCTACCTCTTCACGCTGTTGACCGTCGCCGCATGGGTGGATCGCTTCTACCGCCCGGAGAAGTTCCTGGCGACCGAGCTCTTCATCACGCTCTTCTGCGCGATGTTCCTCTACATCCTGTATGTGTGCCGGAAGGCGGCGCACGGAGGCTCCACCGCGACGGTCGCGGTCCTGTGGACGGCGCCGGCGGCGTACTATGCGGCATCGATCGCCCTCCTCGTGGCTCACCCGACGGCCATGCTGGTGTGGCTCGTGGCCCTGATGCTGGTCGGCGCGATTGTGAGCACGCGGTTCGCGGCCGGCGCCGGACTCGCGGTGTGGGCGGCCGTCACGGTGCCCCTGCTCGCCTGGATCCAGGTCCACGCGGGCAGCAGCGGCTGGCTCGTGTCCGGCCTGGCCACCGTGGCCGGCGTTTACGCGACGGCGCTGGCCGCGCAACTCTATTGCGCGCTCGAGCGCGAGGACTTCGGGCCATTCGGGATCGTGTGGCTGCACGCGAACGGCCTGCTGATGTTCGCCGCCGCGTACTTCCTGATCCAAGCCGACCATGTTGCCGTCGCGGGCGCGTTCGCCGCCACGTTCGCCGTGTGGCACTGGGCGCTCGCAGCGGGCCTGGCGGCGCGCCGTCGCGATCACGCCATCCATTTCGCGGCGCTCGGCTTCACCCTCATGTCGATTGCCATCGCCATCGAGTTCGACGGACCGGCGGTGACGGTCGGGTGGGCGGCGCAAGGGGCGGTCATCGTCGCGCTCGGTCTGCGGGAGCGCCGCGACTGGCTCCGCTTCGGGGGCCTCGTGCTGTCGGTCATCGCGGCCGGGCGGGCGGTCGAGTTGCTCGTCTCGGTGGCGCCGGCCGGTCACGTCGTGTTCCTCAACGCGCGCGCGGCGGCCGGAGCGTTCGTGGCCGGACTCTGTTACCTCCTGGCGTGGCTGTTCTACCGCGACCCAGTGGCTCCGCAGCGCAAGATGATGATCGCCGCGTCCGTTGTCGCCGCGCAGGTGATCGTGCTCGCCCTGCTGACGGGAGAAATCAACGCGTACTGGTCGCCCCGCGAGTGGGACTTCGAGCGGCAGGTCATGACCTCGGTCATGTGGGGACTCTTCGCCACGGCCCTCATCGTGATCGGGCTCTGGAAACGCTACGCTCCCATCCGCTACCTTGCGATCGTCGTCTTCACGATCACGATCGCGAAGGTCTTTTTCGTAGACCTGGCCAGCCTGGACCGCGTCTACCGGGTCATCAGCATCATCGGGCTCGGCGTGATGCTGCTCGTCACGTCATATCTCTACAATCGCGCGCGGGGCACGGGTTCGACTCCCGCCGCCTCCACCACTTTTCATCAATGAACATGGGCCTTCGGGCCCTCCGTTCCCGCCGCCTCCACTATTTCTCCACGGCCGCGCGGATCGTTTTTCGGTGCCGGTCTCCAATAACCGAATCGCCGCATCGAGCGCCGCCGGGCTCAGATGCATGTAGCGCTGTGTCAGCCCAACGCGTTGAGCAACTCCAGATGCCGCAGGATGAACACACGGAAGTCCATCGGCGAAGGACTGCGTGCGAGATACATGAACACGTGTCTGCGGTGATCGCCGTCGTACCCAATGGGCAGCTTGTCCGGAAAGTAGCGCACAGTCACGTTCGGTCTCTTGCCGAGTACCAGCCGCGGATACTCGTCGTCCCGGACATGGTCGCCGAGGCGCTGTTTGAAATAGCGGTGCTTTTCGCGTTCAGAGCCAAGCCACGTAACGGATCGATCCCCGAGCACACCATCCAGGGTCATCAGGCGCTCGATCGTCCGGTCGATTGTGACTCGTCGGAGGTTACGATTGTCCGGCTCGCCGATGGCAGCGTAGAGCGGCTTGTGGTGAACGTGGAAGATGCGTGTCCGTCCGGTCGACCCGAGCTCAATTGCGGTGACGAGTCTCCGCGCCAGGATCATTTCGATGAAGTCGTGGACCTTCTATCCGTGGGTGATCCCGGCGAACGCGGCGTACTGTCGGCCGACGAACACGCCGGAGTGCAGCATCACGGTTACAAGGAAGCGACTCTGACGATCGGTGAGAGCGAACGGCGTGGCGGTTCGAGCGGCCTCGACAGGGAGACCGTCTGCATTCGACACACAGGGGACGATCGCATTCAAGAGGCCACGACCATCTCGAGACTGCTGTTTGTCACAAAACGCTCAGGGTACCAACGAGAGGATCCAGTTCTAGCTTGGACTTCATTTAACTCGGCATCATGGGGAGCACCGTCGGGTACGAAAATCTCCAGCGCATCGAGGGCTGGAATTCGGCTCGCATGATACTGGAGTCGCCGCAGTTTTGAGAGCTCGTCGTCCACGTTTCTTTGTCAACGCCCTGCCGCTCAGCCGCGAGCGGCGCTTACGATACGTTTCGAGCAGCCAGACGATCGGCGCCGCTCGTCGGCTGCAGCGGCTGTTCGGCCGCCTAAGCACTGATCAGTCGGACGCGCACCAGAGCGTCTCTGACTGCTAGGTATGCGGCAATACGCACGGACTCGTCGTCCGTATCGAGATCGTGATAGCTCCCGTCAACGATCGAAACTTCCACGAACGCGATGCGCCGGCCGTCCGCAACTCGTTCGAGAAGAGCGCGTTTCACGCCGTCAAAACACGCCGCCCTCATGAACGGCAGCGGAAGCGAATCCTTCAGTGGCCGCCACGCAAAACGATAGCAGTGGATTACTGGACGTGGTGCGATGACGGCTCTGACGTGCGCGTATTTGTCAACTCCTTCAACGCTTCGTACGTACTTTCCTTCGCCGTGTTCCGAACGGGAGACCGTGCACAAATCGCCGCCGACGTCTTCGAGATCAAAGTCGACGAAGTCCTCGTTTGACAACGGCCTAGCGTCCCGGTTGTGTCATCTGTGGGCCGAACGAGTAGTAGGCCGACCTGCATAGCACCCGCGCACACGCGGCATATACTGCGGCAAGCGGTCAGGTGACGTGAAATCGCCCCAGGACCGTATAAGCCAGTTGACCACGCGATCGGCACGGTCGGCGACTTCGACAACACTCGAGCAACATCGGCGCCATGACTGCCAATAACCTAGTTAAGCCACCTTCCTGGACCTCACCGGCTTGACCACCAGCCTAACGCCGACGCCAAGCCTTGCCAGCATGTCGATCAACGCGTCAGTGCTGAACAAGTCGATGCGACCGCGCAGGAGGTCGCTCACGCGAGGTTGCGTCACGCGAAGCACTTTCGCGGCCTCGGCCTGCTTGAGCCGTCTCGACGTGATCGCCTTCTGCACCTGAATCAGCAGGTCGGCACGGACGAGGAGGTGCTCGGATTCCTCCTTCGAGAACCCAAGATCCCGGAAAACGTTTCCCGTGGACGGCGTAACCCTAGCCGCGTTCTTCTTTGCCATGCTGCTGCCTCATCTTCCCTAGAGCACGGAACCGGTCGTAGCCGATTCGTAGATCTTGCGAGCTAGTCTTTTGCGTCTTCTTCTCGAATGCGTGAAGGACGTAGATCGCCTCGGCTCGCGTGGCCAGGTAGAACACTCGGTGTGCACCGGCGATGTGAATGCGAATCTCACGGACTCCCGGTCCGACCATCCGCATTGGTTTCCAGTCGTCAGGATCGAGTCCCTGCTGGACTCGCCGTAGTTGGAAACCAGCCAACCGGCGCGCGAGAGCAGGAAACGCCCGAAGGTCACGCCGCGAGCTAGCGAGCCAGATGAGCGGTTTTTTTCGGCATCGGTCGCGCTCCTCAGTATACAAGTGTTTGTATAGGCGGGCCAACCAAGTGAGCAGAGAGCCATCGTCCCGCGGCCTCCAGAATGTCTCCACGCCACATTCCTTGGAGGCGGCGGGAACACCGTCCCGCCGCCTCCAATATCCCTCCAAGAAACGTGTGGATTTCAGCGGATTTGAAAGGACGTCAGTGCAGAGCGCGGATGCCGGCAACTGCCGTCGTCTGAACGCGTTAGCTCCAGAAGTCGCGCGCCATCAACAAGTTGACGATCGCGCTACGTTCGCGTTCGACTCCCGCCGCCTCCACCAACCTTCGCGCGTGAATGCAGGCGAAGGTTGCCCACCGTAGCCTTTGGCGAAGGTGGGCTGACTCAGTCACTTAACGCGCTACGGTTGGCAAGCCAATCTCAGTGCGATCGGGAATTCCTTCCAGGTGTCAGGAATGCCCGGGACGCGGCAGCTCTGGCCACCTGGGTTTGCGGGTTCAGGTGTCGCCGTCGGGTGGTAGTTCATCGAGGTGACGGCTCGGTTCCATCCGTTCGTGCAGCACGCGGACGATTTCGATCACACCTTCCTCGGCGAGGCGATAGTAGAGAACGTGGACCGGCCTCCTGACCGTTGCGCCTTCAGCAGAACGGCGTGCGTATCGGACGTGGAAGCTGCGGATACCGGAACGAAGGTCAGATCGCCTTCTTGTGAGCGGCCCATCGGGCTCAGCCGCGACCTGCCGCATCGCGGCCGCGAGAATGGCGGCGTACCGCTGCGGGCCCTCGGCGCCCCACCGCTCGGCGCTTGTTTCAAGGATGTTGGCCAGATCGATCTGGGCCGGGCGGGCGAGCCGAAACCGCGCCATTCGGCTTAGCGCGCGCGCTTCGCAGCGACCGTCGTCAACCGTTCAAGGTACTCTTCGAGATCGGTATCATCGACCTCGGCGAAGGCGCCCCGTCCGAGCGCATCGACGCCGGCTTTGATCTGCGCGCGAAGCGCTTTCAGTCGGAGGCCGTCTTCTGTCCGGCGCTGCTTGAGTACGCGCAGCGCATCGCGAATGGCCTCGCTCGCGTTCTGGTAGTCGCCGGCTTCAACCACCTCTTGAACAAACGCATCCTGCTCGGCGGTCAGGTTGATGTTTCGGGTCGGCATCTGAATCTCGCAGTCAGTTACGCCAGGATACCACGTATGGCAAAGATTGCCAATGGCGTCGCGCGCCATCAATCAGTTCACGATCGCGCCGAAATCGGGTTCGGACCCCGCCGCCGCGAGTGACCACACGGACGCAAGGGACCTCGTTTAGCAATTGACGGCTGAGTCCGCCGGGGATAGACTTGGATCTCCGCCAAATCTGGTCGTATATACC
>JANOJK010000340.1:0-2203 GCA_031408165.1 Acidobacteriota bacterium
TCCTGGTCCTGCAGAAGCTCGGCGATCGGGTCGACCTGCTCTCCACCCTTTCGGTGCGCTTCGTGCCGATGATTCATAAGCCATAGGCACCAAACACAACGTCACGCAGACACGAAAGAACAACAATTGTGCGTCAGTGAGAACGGCGTGCGCCGGACGGTGCGGACGCAACGCCGGCCGCGGCCCGCACCGGGCCCGGTTCCTCGTCGCCGTTGTAATAGACCCCTTCGAGAAAAAGACCAGAGGCGGGCGCGGTGAGCGCCGCCGGCAGGTCGGACTGCTCGTCGAGGAAGCCGCCCGCCTGCGCGGGGGTCAGGTCGCCGCGGCCCACCGCCGCCAGGACGCCGACGATGCGGCGCACCATGCGCCACAGGAAATGCGATCCGACGATGCGCACGAGGACGAGGTCGCCGTCCTCGACCAGATCGAGACGATCGACGAGGACCCTGGTGGATTTTTCCGTAGGTTCATCCGCCGTGAACGACGCGAAGTTCTGCAGCCCCACGAACGGTCGCGCGGCCTCGCGCATCCGCGCGACGTCGAGCGGTTCCTTGATCCACCAGACGTACGGCTTGAAGAAGGCGGTCTTCCGGCGGGAGATCTGGTACAGGTAGCTGCGCGACGCCGCGTCGTGACGCGCGTGGAAGCGGTGCGGCGCCTTGTCGATCCGCAGGATGTAGATGTCGGCGGGCAGCGCGTCATTGATCCGGTTGCGAAGCGTGTGCGCCGGCAGGTCCGTGTAGATCTCCAGGTGCGCGATCTGCGCGAGCGCGTGCACACCGGCGTCGGTGCGCCCCGCGCCGTACAGCTCGAACTCTCCGCGGCGCGTGACCTCCTGGACCGCGCGCTCGATCTCTCCGGCGACGGTCCGCGCGTTCTTCTGGATCTGCCAGCCGCTGTAACGAGTCCCCGTGTATTCGATAACGAGCTTGAACCTGGGCATCAGGAAATTCCCCGAAACCAGTTGTGGCCTTCGTGATCTCGGTGACCTTTGTGGCAAGCCGTGGGCCGTCTCACGGAGGACCTCGGGAAATCTCAAGGGATGACCGCCACCGCATCGATCTCGACCAGCAGCCCGGGGCCCGGCAGTCCGGAGACCTCCACCGTCGTCCGCGCCGGGCGGTGGGCGCCGAACGCGCGCGCGTAGACCGCGTTCATGTTCGGGAACTCCTTCATGTCGACGAGGAAGACCCCGCACCGGATGACGTGCTGCAGGCTGGACCCGGCGGCCTCGAGAATCGTCGCGATGTTCTTCAGCACCTGCTCGGTCTGCGCCGTGACGTCGGGCCCGAGGGCGCCGGTCGCCGGATCGCGCCCGGCCTGGCCGGACACGAACACGAGGTTCCCGACGATCATCCCGGGTGAGTAGGGGCCTACGGGCGCGGGCAGGTTCCGGCTGGTTACCGGTTGCACTTGGTCGGACATGCCGTCATCCTAGTCGATACCGAATCACCCATGCGTACTACGCTCCTGTTGATCCTCCTCCTGCTGCGGCCGCAAGTTCCCCCGGCGCATTCGCTCCGCGACGCGGTCGCGCTCGGGCAGACGCACGACGATGCGCTGTTCGCCGCGTTCGAGAAGAGCTACGCCCTCTCGCCCTCGGGGACGCTCGAGCACGCCGAGATCATCACCGAGTTCCGGCGCGCGGTGCTCCTCGTCCGCGAGCACGTGGTGAACGGGGACTACTCGTTCCGCGAGGCGTCGCTCACGAAGGCGCTCGTGCCCTACAAAGGAATGGTCACCCTCGTGGCGCGCGTGCGCCTGCATCCGCTGAACACGCTGACGAAGGAACCCCCGTACGACCTCTACATCAGCAGCGGCCCGCGGTCCGCGCCGATCGCCTCGAAAGTGCTGAAGCGCGATTCCATCCACGCGCCCGGCACGATGGGTGGCCCGCTGGCCGCGGTGCGGCTCGAAGGATCGTTCCCGCGCGCCGCGATCGACGCGGCCGCCGCGCCGGCGATGGTCGTCACCGACGACAAGGCGGAGATTGTCTGGCAGGCCCGCCTGGATCTCTCGCGTTACCGGTGACGCCGGCATTCAGCATTCGACGTTCAGCATTCAGCATTCGACGTTCAGCATTCGACGTTCAGCATTCAGCATTCAGCATTCGGCGTTCAGCATTCAGCATTCGACGTTCAGCATTCGACGTTCAGCATTCAGCATTCAGCATTCGAAACCCCGTCCCCGGCCTGCGTGCTAG
>JANOJK010000350.1:0-2198 GCA_031408165.1 Acidobacteriota bacterium
CCGGTGGCTCGCGGCCTTCGAGGCCCGCGGCATCCCGTGCGGGCCGATCAACACCTATCCCGAAGCCTTCGCCGATCCGCAGGTCCTGTCACGCCAGATGGTAGTCGAGCTCGAACATCCGACGCTCGGCCACATGCGGACGCTCGGCTCGCCCATCAAGATGTCCGACACGCCTCCAATCGTAGAGCGGCGCGCTCCCCTTCTTGGCGAGCACACCGATGAAGTGCTGCGAGAGGCGGGATTCAGCGACGGGGATCTGCCGTCACGGAACAGAAGCGAGGGCGATTGAGCGTGAGGCGATCGGCCTCGGTTCGCGTCGCGATCCGTGCGTGCAGATCGACCGCGTAGCCGATTGACGCCTCACGATACGCGTCGGGCGCGGCCGCTCCGGCCCCGCCCGTTCATGCGTTCGAGGAACTCCGTCACCAGGTAGTGTTCGCTGTGTGGATGCCTGGCTGCATACGCTACCGCGTGCTCGTGCCCCCTGCGACCGGCAGCCGGAACGCGGCCATCTCGTGGTCGTTGCGGACCAGCAGGACACCGTGCACGACCACAGGGTGGTTCCACGTCTTGCCCTCGAGCGCCGGAACGCGCGCCACCTCCGTGAACTGATCCGTGGTCGCGTTGACGAGCGCCAGCTCACCTTCTTCCGACAGCACCAGCAACAAGTTCTGGTCGGCCAGCAGCACGAGCTGGCCGTTCCCGTAGCGTCCGCCCTTCCACTTGCGCGTGCCGTCCGTGAGATCGATGCAGGACAGGATGTTGCCGTCGAAGCCGTAGGCATGCCCGTTGTGGACGACGAAATCGTTGAAATATGGCTTCAGCCCGGTCGTCGTCCAGCGCTCTTCGGCTTTCCACCCGCCGGCGTCGTGCCCGACCGCGATGCGGCGCACGCCCTGGCCGCCATTCATCGAAATGCTGGTGACCAGGACGCCGCCGTCTGCCGTCAGCGCCGGCTGCACGATGGCCCCGCCTTCCCATGCGTGCTGCCAGAGGAGCCTGCCCGTCGCCGGTTCGACACTTGTCGTGCCTGGCCCGCTGACGAACAGGACCTGCTGGACTCCGTCTATCGTCGCGAGATGGGGCGAGCTGTAGCTGAGACCGCTGCCGACACCGGACCAACGCGGAGTGCCGGTTGCCACGTCGTAGGCGGCGAGCTTCCCGCCGGCCGCGACGATGACCACGTCGTCGACGACCAGCGGCGAGCTCGAGATCCCCCAGAATGGAATTTTGGCGTTGACGTCTTTCACCGCATTGCGCGACCAGACGGCCGCCCCGGTCGTCGCGTCGAGCACGTTCACGATTCCCGTCGCGCCGAGCGTGTAGACGCGCCCGCCGCTGAGTGTCGGGGTCCCGCGCGGACCGGCGCCGGCGTTCGATTCCCAGAACCGTGTCGCGTCGCGATGTCTCCACACCGGCTCGCCGGTGCTCAGCCTGTAACAGGAGACGACTTCGTCGCCGCCGCGCTGCTCCTGCGTATAAATGAGGTTGCCGCTCACCGCGAACGACGACCAGCCCGGCCCCACAGAGCGGCGCCAGGTCTGCACCGGCGGCGACTGCGCCCAGTCGGTCGTGATCTGCAGGCCGTGAATCACGCCGTCGCGAACGGGTCCGCGAAAGCCCGGCCACTCGGCGGGCTTCGTCGGTACTGATGAAGGCGCGGCGGGCTCGACTCTGGCTGCGGCCGGTGCCGCCGGCTCTTTCGTTGTCTTGTCCTCGGGGCCGGCGGGTATCGCCGACGTGGGCGTGTCCGCCGCTGCGGACGCCGCCGCGGGCGGTCTCGGATCGTCGGCCTGCGCCAGGAGCCGCTCCTCAGGAGTTGGCGTCCACCGCAAGTGGAAATCCGACTGGCCATTGGCGTTGATGCCACCGGTCCGCACGAGCACCCACGGCAGGCATCCGAGGAGGACAGCGACGACTACGGCGGCGCCGCGAGCTGGCGGTGCGAGGCGACGGCCCACCGCCGCCCACCCGACGAGCGCCACACTCAGAGTCGGGATCGCGAGGAGGTAGCTCAAGTAGCCCATCCCGCCGCCGGCAATCGACGGGTGGACCAACGGCCTCTGGGCGATCACCGCGGCGATCATCAGGACGATGGCGCCGAGGCGTTCATACCAGCGCGCGCGGCTGAAGATCAGCCACCACAGGATGATAATCAGCCCGCCGGCGGCGGCCCAAATCATCGCCAGGCCCGCGTA
>JANOJK010000377.1:0-2198 GCA_031408165.1 Acidobacteriota bacterium
CCCGCGCCGCCTGTTCTTCGATCTGAAGGGGGTGAAGGCCGCCCCGAACCTGCAGGACGTCTCGCTGAAGTATGACGGCGACCTCGTGAAGCACGTCAGGCTGGGACGGCATCCGCGCAACACGACGCGCCTGGTCGTCGACCTCGACGGCGTGTCGAGCTACTCCGTCTACCCGCTCTACGGCCCGTACCGCCTGATCATGGACTTTCGCCGGGCCGTGCCCGCCGCCCCGGCGAGCCAGACTGTTGTGGCGCCCCTCGTCATTCCTCCGCCCGCGGTGACGGCGGCCCGGACGGCCTCGTCACTCGCGACCCTTCCCCAGGTGAAGCAAACGGTGCCGGAACCGAGGCCCGCACTGCCCGCCCCGCCGCTCCTTCCCTCGGAGCCGGCCGGGCCGAGTTCGCTCCCGCCGGCGGCGCCAGCCGCGAACGCGAACGGCAAGTTTTCCCTGTCGCGGCAGCTCGGGCTGGGGGTGTCACGCATCGTCATCGACGCCGGGCACGGCGGCCACGATCCGGGTGCCCACGGCAACGGCATCAGCGAGGCGGAGCTGACGCTCGACGTCGCCCTGCGCGTCCGGAACCTGCTGCAGAAGCAGCCGGGCGTCGAGGTCGTGATGACGCGCGATACCGACGTCTTCATTCCCCTCGAGGAGAGGACCGCGATTGCCAACCGCGAAGGGGCGGACCTGTTCCTCTCGATCCACGCCAACGCCAGCCGCAACGCGCTGGCGCGGGGGATCGAGACCTACTTCCTGAACTTCGCGATGAACCCCGAGGCCGAAGCGGTCGCGGCGCGCGAGAACGCCACGTCGGGCCGGGCCATGCACAGCCTGCCGGACATCGTCCGCGCGATTGCGCTGAACAACAAGGCCAACGAATCGCGCGAGCTCGCCGGGACCGTGCAACGGTCGATGGCGAGGAAGCTGGCGGCGAAGAACCGCTCGCTCAAGGACCTCGGCGTCAAGCAGGCGCCCTTCGTCGTGCTGATCGGGGCGCTGATGCCAAGCGTGCTCGCCGAGATTTCATTCGTGACGAACAAGCAGGACGCTGCCCTGCTGAAGACCCAGGCCTACCGCCAGCAGATCGCCCAGGCGCTGTTCGACGCCATCGTGGATTACCAGCAGAGCCTGAAGCGGATGCATGCGATCGCCGGGAAGAAAGCCACCAGTGACTAGCAGTTGGTGGTTGGTGGTTCGTAGTTCGTCGTGAGTGGTGGGGGCGTCAAGGATGTCGGGGTGACGCGAAGGCTCTGCGCCTCATTCTGAGCGTCCAGGCCGTCGCGCGCGCGCAGACGCTTCCAGGCGATCGTGGCGAGCCCGAGCACGACGCCGAGGAGCAGCGCCGTCAGCAGCAGCACACCGACCAGGCTCATCGAGCCGACAATCACATCCGAGATGGTCGTCTCGCGGACTGGCTGCTCGACCACCCTCACCATGATCGGCGGATTGGGCTGAGGCTGCTGCACGGATCGATTGTAACGCCTCCGCGGGATCTTTCTGGCGCCCGCCGACTGTCACCGGCGGACGGTCAACCGCGAACGCGAACTACCAGCGTTCGTGTGTAAACGGCAGCTCCGCGAGCGTGCGCACGGCAACGCCGATCGGCCCCTTCTGCTGGTACGGCTTCCCTTCTTCGGCCCACGCCGTGCCGGCAATGTCCATGTGGACCCACGGCAGATCGTTGGTGAACTCCTTGATGAAAATCGCCGCCGTGCAGGCGCCGCCGGCGCGGCCACCGGAGTTGATCATGTCGGCGATCTCGCTCCGAATCTGATCGAAGTACTCGTCGTACAGCGGCAGCGGCCAGCACCGATCGCCCGCGGCGTCGGCGACCGCACGGACGGTGTCGCGCCAGGCGTCAGGCCGCCCGAACAGACCCGAGACGACCTTCCCCAGGCCGACGACGCAGGCGCCGGTGAGGGTCGCGACGTCGACAAGGTGCGTCGCGCCGAGCTGCTGCGCGTACCACAGCCCGTCGCCGAGAATCAGGCGCCCCTCGGCGTCCGTGTTGATCACTTCGACGGTCTTGCCCCCGGCGCCCGTCAGCACGTCCCCCGGCCTCATGGCTTTCCCGCCCGGCATGTTCTCCACCGCCGGGACGACGCCGATCACGCGGATCGGGGCCTCGAGCAGCGCGATGGCGCGCATGGCGCAGACGACCGCGGCGCCGCCCGCCATGTCGTCCTTCATCCGCTCC
>JANOJK010000414.1:0-3330 GCA_031408165.1 Acidobacteriota bacterium
CTCGACTTCTCGGCGATCCTCGCGGCAGGTGCAGTCGATGGGCCGAGCGTCGTCCAACTTCGCACTCAGGACCTGCTCTCGGAGGGCGCCGCCCGCATCGTCGCCACGGCACTCGACGCGCATCGTGAGGACATCGAGCGAGGCGCGCTCCTGTCGATTGACGAAGGCGGGACCCGCGTAAGGATGCTGCCTCTCAAAGGCTCGCAGGGTCTCTCGTAGCCTCAAGCTGACTCGCCTCGGCAGATCCTCGTCCCATCTCCCTGGTTGCAGACTGTTGGACCTCGATTGACGAAAACCAGGGACGACAGCCTCGGGAGCTGTGGTCCCCCTTCTCGACGCGCGAGCTCGCGGCAGTCGAGCGCGAAATCCGGAAATTCATCCACGCCATCAAGGACGGCGTCTCGGCGTTGTCGATAAGGACGAGCTCCTATCGCTCGAAGCCAGGAAAGCCGAACTTCAGTCTCGCCTTGACGCACCGGAGATGCCGGAGCTCCTCCATCCCCGAATGGCCGACGTTTATCGCGAGAAAGTCGGCAGCCTCACTCTTGCGCTGGAGAGCGAGGAGAGCCGCACAGGAACCGTGGAGGCCATCCGTGCACTGATCGAGGCGATCTTGCTGGAGAGGAACGGCGACCGCCTGAAGATCACGCTGAAAGGCGATTTGGCGGGGATGCTGAGTGCGGCCAGAGACACGAGAGGTCGCCAGATACCGGCGACCTCATGGTCCGAATAAAAGTGGGTGCAGGGGCTCGCAACCAGCGGTACTTGCAGCTCTGGAGCGGCGCGGCGTGAGGCCGCGTTTCAACTGTGCCGTCGCCACCGTGAGTTAGCCTACTGCCCGCGTAGCACTTCGATCGGATCCACGCGCGTCGCACGCCTGGCGGGCAACCAAGTGGCCACGACGGCCGCGCCAACCAGCACGAGCGCGGCAGCAACGAGGCTCACGGGATCAAGCGGCTCCGTCTCGAAGAGCAGCCCGCGCAGCACGCGAGTAGCAGCGAAGGCCAGCACCAGACCGGCGATGGCGCCAGCCACGGCTAGCCGCACGCCCTCGCCGAGCACCAGCCGGCGCACGTCGGCTGCTGTAGCGCCGAGCGCGAGACGGACCCCAATCTCCCCCTGGCGCTGGCGCACGGACGCCGCCATCACGCCGTAAAGGCCGACGGCCGAGAGCAGCAGCGCCGCCACCGCGAAAACGCCCAGGAGCAGCGCGTTGAAGCGCGGCCACGCCAGCGGCACGCGCAGGTACTCGGCGTACGGCGCGATGCGGGTCACGCGCACGGTCGGATCGACGGCCCGGACGGCATCGCCGACCACGCCGGCCACGAACGCGGGCGCGGAGGCAGTACGGATTGCCAGCCGCCCTCCCGAAATCATGAACTGCTCAGCCGGTACATAGAGCGTCGGCCGAGGCGTGGCGAGCTCGCGGTATCGTGTCGTGCCTGCCACGCCGACCACTGTCAGCCACTCGTTGCGCGAGTCGAGGCCCCCGAACTTGAGTCGCTCGCCGATGGGATCCTGCCCCGGCCACGTGGCCTGCGCCAAGGCATCGCTGACGATCGCCACACGCGGCGCCCCGTCCCGGTCGGCAGCGGTGAACTGGCGTCCACGTACGATCACTACGCCGAGCGTCGAGAAGTAGGGCGGGTAGACAGCCTCGAAGTTGAGCGAGGGATTGAGAGCGACCTGGTCTGCCGTCTGTCCTTCGGCGGTGAACCGCGGAACATCCCAGCCGGTGGCGCCGGCGAAAGGCTGGACGTTGAGTGCCGTGACCGACTCGATGCCCGGCGTCGCCCCGACTCGAGCCACAACGTCGTCGTGGAATGAGCGTCGGCGCGCAGGGTCCGCGTAGCGGTCGCGCGGTAGATCGAGCTCGACGAGGACGAGGTGGTCCGCGACCAAGCCCATATCGACGGTCTGCAGTCGCTGCACGCTTCGGACCAGCAGACCCGCGGCCGCGATGACGGTCACGGCCAGCGCCACTTGGGCGGCCACCAGCAGCCGCCGCCCGCGGGCGCTCGCCGCACCCGTTGTGCCACGCCCTCCGGCACGCAGGCAGCCTACCAGGTCGAGCCGCGACGCGCTCAGCGCGGGAACCATACCAGCCAGCGCTGCCGCCAGAAAGGCAACACCAGGTGCGAAGGCCATCACTGCGGCGTCAATGCGGATGGAGTCCGGGCGCGGCAAGCCGTCGGGCACGAGCGTTACGACGGTCTGCAGGCCCCAACGCGCCAGTCCGAGGCCGATGGCGGCCGCAGCCAACGCGACCACGAGGCTCTCGGCGAGGAGCTGGGCGATCAACCGGCCACGGCTGGCACCGAGTGCCGCCCGTACCACGAGCTCGGTCCGCCGGGCTTCGCAACGCATCAGCAGGAGGTTGGCGACATTTGCACCGGCGATCGCCAGGATGAGGCCGACCGCCGCAAACAGGACGCTCAGCGCGGTGTCGATGTCTCCAACGACCATGTCCTTGAAGGAACGAACCACCGGACGAAAGTTGACGAACCCAGCCCCGGGCATCCGAGCATCGAGGTCCGTCATCATCGCGGCGAGCTCGTCGGTCGCCTGAGCGGCAGTGATACCGTGGTGCAGACGCCCCAGGATCTCGACGTCGCGCAGTATGCCGGTGCGAAACGCTTCGTTGGACTCGATGTCGGCCAGGCCGTTGAGCGTCGTCCAGATCTCGGACCCGCTCGGGTACGCGAAGTCCGGGGGCATGACCCCTGCCACAGTGAAGGCAGTGTTCTGCAGGAGCAACGTCTGTCCGATAGCTTTAGGCGAGGCCGTGAACAGCCGTACCCACGCCGCGTGCGACAGGACGACCATCCGCTCGGCTCCGCGGCGGTCGTCGTCAACGGTCAGCGCCCGCCCGACCTGAGGCTGCACGCCGGCCACATCGAAGAACCCGCCCATCACGGCGACAGTCTTCGCGGTGATCCAGACGTCGTTGAGGCGCCACTCCTGCTCGAACGCGCCGTTGTAGCCGACGCCCGTGATCTTCTCGAACGAGCGGCTCGCACGTCCGATCTCATCGACATCTGCGGATCGATAGGGCACGTGGGTGGCCAGGCCAGAGCGCGGCACGCGCCACGACACAACAAGGCGGTCCTCGTCCGGAACGGGCAACGGCCTGAGCAAGATGCCGCGGACCAGCGTGAACATCACTATGGCGCCCGCCATGCCCAGGGCGAGTGTCATGACCGCACTTAGGTAGAACGCCTTGGCGCGACCGGCGTGTCGTAGTGTGAGTCGGAGATCGTAGAGTAATGTGCGAAAGAACATTGACGCCTCCCCTCCGGACGATTGGGCAGTGTAATCGCCTTTCTCTGA
>JANOJK010000437.1:0-2553 GCA_031408165.1 Acidobacteriota bacterium
GGCACGAAGGCACGAAGACTCTGTGTTGTTCCTTTGTGCCTTGGTGACTTGGTGTCTTCGTGATTGTCGGCGTGGCGTCGTCCGAGGTCCTTTGCTGTCACGACGATCGCGAAGCACGCAGAGGTGCCGGAGATCGCCGAGGTTACGAACCGACTCGTTCAGCAAGGCACGAAGGCACGAAGGCACGAAGACTCTGTGTTGTGCCTTTGTGCCTTGGTGACTTGGTGTCTTCGTGATTGTCGGCGTGGCGTCGTTCAACGCCCGTCAGCGCAGGCGGTCAGGCCTGTCTCACAAGCGACGCGATCACCGAGACGAGCTCCGCGGGCTCGATCGGCTTGGAGAGGTGCCACCTGAAGCCCGCCGCGAGGGCGCGGCGGCGGTCGGCGGTGCGCGCGTAAGCGGTGACGGCGACGGCGACGAGCGGCCGGCCGGCCCGCGCGGCGGTCGCGTGCTGCAGCAGGTGATACCCGTCCTCCCCGGGCATTTCGATGTCGGAGACCAGGACGTCGACCTCGTGGCTGTCGAGGATCGCCAGCCCGTCGGCCGCGGATGGCGCCAGCAGGACCGAGGCCCCCGCAGCCTCGAGGATCGACGCGAACAGCTCGCGGGCGTCGGCCTCGTCGTCCACGATCAGCACGCGGACGCCGTCGAGGCGGTCGCCGTCGGCCCTCACGCGCGACCCTCTCGCGGGCGCGCGCTCCGCCCCCTCGTCGAGGCGGACGGGGCGCAGCGGGAGGCCCACACGGAACGTCGCGCCCCGGCCTTGCCCCTCGCTCTCGGCCGCGACGGTCCCGCCGTGCAGTTCGACGAGGTGGCGGACGATCGCGAGGCCGAGCCCGAGTCCGCCATACCGGCGCCTCGATCCGGTGTCACCCTGGCGGAAGCGCTCGAACACGTGGGGGAGGAATTCGGGCGCGATCCCGCTGCCGGTGTCGGTGACCGTGATCTCCACCTGCGTGTCGGTGCGCGACAGGCTCAGCCGCACCGAGCCCCCTTCGGGCGTGAACTTGATCGCGTTCGAGAGCAGGTTCCAGGCGATCTGCTGCAGCCGATCGGGGTCCGCGACGATCGGCGGCGTCGGATCGAAGTGACTCTCGAAATGGATGTTTCGCGCGGTCATCGCGGGTGTGACGGTTTCGACTGCGGCCCGCAGGAGATCGGCGACGTTCACCTCCTGGGCGTCGAGGCGCAGCTTGCCGCTGATCGCGCGCGAGACGTCGAGCAGATCGTCGATGAGGCGCGTCTGCGCGTGCGCGTTGCGCTCGATCGCGGCGGTCGCGCGCGCCTGTTGGGCCGGCTCCATCTGCCGGGTGCCGAGCACCCGCGCCCAGCCATAGATCGCCGTCAGCGGCGTCCGCAGCTCGTGGGACACGGTCATCAGGAACTCGTCCTTCATGTAGCTCGCGGCTTCGGTCTCCTTGCGCGCGCGTTGCTCGCGCTCGAGCGCCCCTTCGAGGCGCTCGTTGGCGTCGCGCAGGCGCTCGGATTCGAGCTGCTGCACGGAGGCCAGCTCGCGCTCCGCGCGTGCCCGCGCGTCGATCAGCCTGAAGAAGACCAGCACCATCGTCCCCAGCATCAGCGTCAGCGCGCCGAAGGCCGTCGCCGTGACGCGCCGTTGCCGCCGCCAGTCCTCCAGGACGTCGTGATGGCTCAGCGAAACCGCGACGACGAGGGGCGGACTGCCGATCGTGCGATACGCGCTGATGAACTCCGGTCCCCCCGGGAGGAGCGGCAAGTGGACGACGCCGGCGCGCCGCTCCTGCGCGAGTGCCAGCAGAGGATCGCTTCCCGCCGACTCGTTGATGTGGCTCGTATCCGACGGCTCGCGAAAGAGCACCACCCCGTCCGGGTGCAGGACCGAGATCAGGCCGTCCGTGCCGACATCGAGCGTCCTGAAGAAGGCACGGTACGTCTCCGGCAGCACCGTTGCGACGACTGTGCCGTCGAACTTGCCGGCAGCGTCGAGAAGCGGCCGGCCGATCGGCATGATGTAGTTCTTCGCGCCGCTGACCGAGCGGACCGGCCGGTCGAGCACGAGTTCGTCGGCCCCGGACGTCGACAGCCGCTTGTAGATATAGCTGTCACGCCGCGGCTGGCCGACAATGACCTTCAGGGTCGAGTGCGTGATCGTGCCGGCTCCGTCCGTGACGCTGAGCGATCCGGCTTCCGGCAGCGCGGCCTTGGCGGCGGCGAGGATCGGATCCCAGTCGTACTCCCCGCCCGCGGGTCCGCCGACGCGGCGTCCGTGGACGGCGAGCTGCCGCAAGGCGGCGTCGCCCGAGGCGAACGACCCGCGAATGTACTCGGAGAGGACCGCCGCCAGGCTCGTCGCGCGCGTGTCCGCCGCCTTCAGGATGCGGGCGCGCCGCCACCACAGGTCGGCGGCGACCAGGGCGGCCACGGCAAGGAGCACCGTCAGCGTGAGCGCAATGATGTGGAACTTGGGTCTGCGGCGAACCGCGCCCGCGAGGCTTGAAAAGGGCGCCAATCGGCAATTGTACTCCGGCGGTCCCCGCGCAGAGCTCAGCCGCCCACTGCCCCGGGTGAGCGCCG
>JANOJK010000464.1:0-11753 GCA_031408165.1 Acidobacteriota bacterium
GCCGCCGCCGCTATAGACCTTGCGGCCCGCATCGGTGTATTTCAGCTGCGTCGCGGTGTGTTCGCGCTGCTCCTTCTGGTCGCGCAGCGTGTAGGTGAGGTATTCGTCGAAGGCGTTATCCCACGGGCGCTGGATCATGCGACCGCTCGGGGTGAAGTACCGGCCGGTCGTCAGCGCGAGGCCGGCCCCTTCGCTGATCTTGTAAACCGACTGCACCAGCGCCTTGCCGAAGGTCGTCTCCCCGACGACGAGCCCCCGATCGTGATCCTGCAGGGCGCCGCTGACGATCTCCGACGCGCTCGCGCTGTTGCGGTTGGTCAGCACCACCACCGGCCCGGTGAAATCCGGGTCGTCGGTGCCGCGGTAATCCTGGTCGGCGTTGGGAACACGGCCGCGCGTGTAGACGATCATGTCGCCGCGCGGAAGGAACCGGTTCGCGATGCTGATCGCCTGATCGAGCGGCCCGCCCGGGTTGTCGCGCAGGTCGAACACCAGCCGCTTCATCCCCTGCGCCTTGAGCTTCTCGAGCGCGTCGCCGACCTCCTTGTCGGAGGTCTCCGAAAAATCTCCCAGCTTGATGTAGCCGGTCTGCGGGTCGAGCATGAACGCGCCGCGTACGGTGACGATGTTCACCTCGTCGCGCTCGACGTCCATGTCGATCAGCTTGTCGTAGCCGGGACGGCGGATCGAGATGCTGACCGTCGTGCCCTTGGGTCCCTTGAGCTTCTTCACCGCCTGCTCGCTGGTCCAGTTCTTCGTGTCCATCATCAGGGTCTTGCCGGCCTCGTCCTTGCCCTCGATGCGCGCGATGACGTCGCCGCGGCGGATGCCGGAGCGGTACGCGGGCGAGCCCTCGAAGAGCGACATCACCGTGATGTCGCCGTCGATCACCTGGATGGAGATGCCGAGGCCGTAATACTTGCCCTCCTGCCGCTCGCGCATCTGCGCGTACTGCTTGGGGTCGAAGAAGCTCGAGTGCGGATCGAGGGTCTGGAGCATCCCGCCGACGGCGTCGTAGATCAGCCGGTCGGACGGCACGCTCTCCACATACTCCCGGTCGACCGCCGCCAGGGCGGCCGTAAATACCCGATATTGCTGGGAAACCTGGTCCTGGGTCGCCTGGGCGGAGCTGCCGACGATGCCCCCCACGAGCGCGGACAGGAGGACCGCCAGGATCGCCGCCGAGAAAAACCGGGGAGTACGCATAGATAAATCCTAACAGACTTCCGGGGTGTATAATTCTCCCATCATGTTTGGCTCTGTCGGGGTCCCGGAACTCATCATTATCTTCACGATTGCCCTCATCATTTTCGGGCCGCGCAAGCTGCCTGAACTGGGGAAATCACTCGGCAAGAGCCTCGCCGAATTCAAGCGGGCGTCGAACGAGCTGAAGCAAACGCTCGACGAGGAAATCCGGACGGAGGATCGCCGGTCCACCGAACGGCAGGAACCGCCCCGAGTGGCCGCGCCGGTCGAGGTGATCCACCCCGATGACCCCCTGAATAATGACGAGCCCCTGAATCTGAATGACGAGCCCCTGAGTACGGGCACCGATGACGGCACCGGCAGCGTCCCCCGGCAGAACGGCAGCGCGTAGGACCGCCTTATGGCCCTCGTGCCTTTCCCCAGCGTCACGCCCGGTGACGACGAGGACGACGACCCGAACACCGCCGACACCGGCAGCAAGATGTCGTTCCTGGAGCACCTCGACGAGCTCCGGAAACGCCTCATCTACATCGTCTATTCACTGATCGCCGGCTGCGCCGTCGCCTTCATCTTCATCAGGAAACTCTTCGACTTCATCATGCGGCCGATGCAGGAGGTGCTGCCGGCAGGCGGGTACCTGCAATTCACGAGCGGCTCCGAGCCGTTCATGCTGTGGATCAAGATCGGCTTTCTCGCCGGCATCTTCATCGCCTCGCCGTTGATTCTCTGGCAGGTCTGGAAATTCATCGCGCCCGGCCTGTACTCCCACGAGAAGAAGTTCGCCATTCCCTTCGTCTTGATGTCGACGATCTTTTTCGTTGCGGGCGGCCTCTTCGCGCACTTCGTGGCGTTTCCGGTGACCTGGATGTTCTTCGCCGGCTTCAGCACGGACTACATGAAGTTCTTGCCGAAGGTTGACGAGGCGTTCTCTCTCTACGCGAAGATGATCCTGGCCTCCGGCCTGATTTTCGAGATGCCGACGCTCGTGCTCTTTCTGGCCCGGATGGGCGTCGTCAGCGGGCGCATGCTGCTCAAGTACTTCAAATACGCGTTCCTCGGCATCTTCGTCATCGCCGCCGTCATCAGCCCCGGGACCGACATCCCGTCCCAGTTGGTCATGGCCGTGCCGATGCTGGGTCTCTACATCTTGAGCATCGCCATCGCCTTCATCTTCCAGAAACGCCGTACTCCCGCAATAGACTGAAGGACTGTCCTCCCGGCCCGAACCTTGGGGTATGGCGCTAGCTTTACCATAAGACGCAGGATGAGGTCGTGAGATGAGACAGGTGCTGCGATCACTGGTCCTGCTGACAGGCATCGTTGGACCAACTCCGGCGCTCGCAGAGGCGCCCGCCACGCCGGCAACGCCGTCGACCGGGCTCCCGTGGCAGCACCCGAACGGATCCTTCGCGGGCGTAGACGGGCCGCGGCGCGCGACCGGCTACACGCGCGGCGATGGGCTCTCCCGGACGCCCTTCCTCCAGAACCGGCCGCCGACGGTGCGTGCGCGCTGCGAGCCGTGCACGGTGTACGTCGGGAAGACCTCTATCGTCTCAGTCGAGACGCAGGACCCCGACGGGGACGCGCTGACGCATGCGTGGAGCGCGCCCGCGGGCTCGCTGACCAGTGCGTCCGGGCGCCAGACGCCGTGGACGGCGCCGATGGTCGAAGGCCCCGTGCCGGTCACCGTGAGGGTGGACGACGGCAAAGGGGCCTCGGCGTCCGACGTCGTCACGATCCAGGTGATCAAGGAAGCGGCGAAGGAGATCGTCTTCGAGGACGTCCATTTCGATTTCGACCGCTACAGTTTGCGGCCGGAAGGCACGCGCGCGCTCGACGAGGCGATCCGGGTGCTGCAGGAGCATCGCGGCCTGCGGATCACGATCGAAGGCCACACCTGCACCATCGGCACGGCGGAATACAACCTGGCGCTCGGCGAGCGCCGGTCAAACGCCGTACGCGAGTACCTCTCGAGCCGGGGGGTCGGCGCCGACCGCCTGCAGACGCTCAGCTACGGCGAGGAGCGGCCGAAGTTCGACAACGTACGCGAGGAGACGCGCCGGCTGAATCGGCGTGCGGCGCTCGTCGTCCGCGTGCAGTAGACCGGTTCAGGGTCCAGGGTTCGCGGTTCGCAGTTCGCAGTTCGCGGTTCGCGGTTCGCGGTTCGCGGGTCGCGGGTCGCGGGTCGCCTGTCGCGGGTCACGGTCCACGGTTTTTGCGGTTTGCGGTTGCACGGTCATGGTTCGCCGTGTGCGGGTCGCGGGTCACTGTTCACGGTTTGGCGTCTGCGGCGGCGGTTTGCGGTGCGGTTTTGCGGTTGGGGGTTCCGGCCTCTACACTGCGACTGCCACTGTGAACTGACCCGATGCCGATCCACCCTTCCTCGAGCGCGGAGATCCGCCGCTTGATCGACGCGCTGGGCGCGGACGACGAGGTGGCGCGCGAGTCGGCGGTCGCACGCCTGGCGATGATCGGACCGCGCGCGACAGACCACCTGCTCCGGCACTACCCAGCCGCCGCGCCGCGCCTGCGCGCGGGCATGCTCCGCGCGTTCGAGGGGTTGGCGGACGCGCGCGCGCTGCCGGTGGCGCGAACGGCCCTCGCAGACGCGTCCCCCGAGAACGTCATCGCCGCGATCGGCGTGCTCCGGGCCTTCCTGAACGCCCCGCACCCGGCCCTCGCGCGGGACGCGCTCGACGCCGTCGTGGCGACGGCGCTCGACACGAGGCGACCCGCGGCCCCGCGGATCGCGGCGTTCGAGGCGTTGCGCGTGCTGCCGGCTGATGTAAGCGAGGCGGTGCGCAGGAACCTCGCTGAGGACGGCGATCCGGAAGTGAAGGCGCGGGCCACGCTCCAGGGCGGGACCGGCGAGGGAACGCCGCAGGACAAGACGGTGTGGGACCAGGCCGTGGCCGGGGCGCTGCCGGCGTCGCCCGCGGCGTTGAAACAGGCACTGGCCGCCAGACGGGCGGCGGCGCGCCTGGCCGACCTCCAGCGTCTCGTCGACCACCTGCGCGCGCGCGAGCAACGCGAGCCCGTCGCGGAGGTGCGCGAGGAATGGCGGGCGGTCCGCGGCGCAGTGCACCAGGCGCTGGCGGCGCGCGGCAGCCGCCTGGCCCTGTACGACCTGCGCGACAGCCTGCTCGATCCCGATCGCCTGCCGGTGGCGTTCCTCGCGGCGCTCGAGGAGATTGGCGACGCGACGTGCCTCGACACGCTCGCAGCGGCCTATGAAGCGTCCTCGCGGAGCGGGGACGCGTGGTGGCGCGAGCACGTGGCCGCGGCGTTCCGGGCGATTGTGTCGCGCGAGGGGCTGACCCGCCGTCACACGGCGGTGAAGCGGACGATGGCCCGCTGGCCGGACGCGGCCGCGGTCCTGATGCCGAGAAGCTGATCCCGCAGGGCCCGGACGGGGGCCTCCTACATCGCGGCCTTCTCGGCCGTGCCGCGTACTGCACGCATCCGATCCTCCGGTCCGACCATGCGGAACGGCTGGAACGGGAGATGACAGTCGTGCTGCTGCAGGAAGTTCAGCATGCGCTTGTACTCGGTCGGGGCCGCATTGAACAACGGCGCCAGCGCCTTGTAGCTCCCCTTGGTCTGCTGCAGGCCCATGCGCACGACCGTTCGCACCGTGTCGCGCGTGAGGTCGTGCTTCATGAAGGGCTCATAGACGACCGTCCAGAAAGGTTCGAGCCCCCGGACCATCCGATCGAAGCACTCCGCCGCCACCGCGGCCACCGCCTCGGCCACCGGCACGGCCGCCGCGCCCGGCGTGGGGTCACGCTGCGCGCGCAGGATCTCGGGCGGGAGGTTCGAGGCTTTCACGACGGATCCGGCGCCGTGGCGCAGGGCGATGCGTTCCGCGACGTTCCGCAACTCCCGGATATTGCCCGGCCAGGAGTGCGCCTCGAGCATCGCATACGCGTCGGCGTCGAGCTCGCAGGCCGGGACGCGGAACCGCTCGCTCAGGACCTGGAGGAAATGGTCGAAGAGCAGCCTGATGTCCTCACGCCGCTCGCGCAGCGGCGGAATATACAGGTTGACGACGTTGAGCCGATAATAGAGATCGAGACGGAACGATTTCTCGCGGGTCTGCTGCAGCAGATCGCGGTTGGTGGCGGAGATGATGCGCACGTCGACGGCCTGGCTGAGTCGATCCGAACCGACGCGCTGAATCTCGCCGTTTTCGAGGACGCGAAGCAGCAGCGCCTGCATGCGCGCGCCCGTCTCGCCAATTTCATCGAGCAGGACGGTCCCCCCGTTGGCCTTCTCGAACAGCCCGGCCCGGTCGGCGTGGGCGTCGGTGAAGCTGCCGCGCGTGTGCCCGAAGAGCTCCGACTCGAGCAGGGACTCGGGCACGCCCGCGCAGTTGATCGAGGCCATCTGCCTGCGGCTCCGCGGGCTGTTGTCGTGAACAAAGTGCGCCAGGAGTTCCTTGCCCACCCCGCTCTCTCCGGTGATCAACACCTTCGCATCCGTGGGTGCGACAAAGCGCGCCTCGGAGATCACATCCAGAATAGCCCGGCTGTTTCCAAGCATTCCATGCTGTACGCGCGTCAAGGTACACCTCTTCGGTCGAACGGGCCCCTGCTGAAAGAATCTGTGGAAGAGGTATGTTTTACCACAGGATGGGACACCCCCGTCAACAGAAATCTGACGGGGTTTTCACACAAGCCAACGCATCAGTGTATTAAAACGACACACATTAATGGTTCACGCTGGCCGGCTTGGGTCTAGGTGTGTTCTATTTCAGACGTATGGCGGGCTGAGGAACGAGGTTTCCGACCGGCGCGCCGGCCGCCGCCGGGGCGGCCAGGACGGATCGTCGCAGGACCGCGGCGAGCGCCAGCAGGGAGACGCCGGTGCCGGCGGCTTCAGACGGCGCCGTCGGCGCCGATGACAGCATCGGGTATCCGGCGGCAATGACGATCGCGAAACACGCAATCGGGACGAGCAGGCGGCGAACGAATTCTCGCATCGCGGTTTCCTTTTTTCTTGCGGCGTCGTGCAGTGCCAGGGACACATCCCCTTGAGCAAGCGGACTGCCAGCAGCCGCCGGACGCGCGATGGGCCACTTGTCTGCTGACAGACGCCCGGGATCTCTTTGCGATTTGCACGAGTCCGGCGGCGCGGCGACTTTTGTCTGCGGGCCGAGGCGCGCGCGACGTGCGCAAGCCGATCCCGGGAAACCGCCGTGGCGGAGACAAAAGTCCGAGGCACGCGGGCATCCTCGCGGCGACCCGCGCATCAGAAATCCGCGAGTCGCGAATTCCCGTGCGTTCTTACGAGGCGGATACACCGCTGTGCTGGCCTGCCGCTTGCGGTAGCGCTCTCGCCACGTTCCATATGGCCAGAGGTGTCGTGTGTTCCGAATGCTTGCGAAAATGTTGACGTCCGGTAGAATCCGCACCGCCCGGCCGGCAGGAATCGGCGGCGCGCTCGCCTTCATTGTTCTTGTCGCCGGACTGCAGGTCGGACGCGGACCGCTGACCGCACAAGCCACCAATCCGATCCCGGCTGAGAACCAGCTGACCGGCAACCCCGCGTCGGAGTGGGACGTCGCCGGCGCCGGCGACTCCTCCCTTCAGGGGTTCGCGACGGACATCAGCGTCCTGCCCGGCCAGATCGCGCGGTTCAAGATCAAGACGACCGCGACCAATTACACGATCAACATCTATCGCATGGGCTACTACGGCGGGATGGGAGCGAGGAAGGTCGCGACGATCGCGCCGACCGTGCCGCTGAACCAGCCGGCCTGTCTGACCAACTCGCTGTCCGGCCTGATTGATTGCGGCAACTGGACGGTGTCGGCGTCGTGGACCGTGCCCACCAACGCCGTCTCGGGGATCTATTTCGCGCGACTGGCGCGCGGCGACACCGGCGGCGCCAGCCACATCTTCTTCGTCGTCCGGGAGAGCGACACGGCCGCGCAGAAGTCCGACATCCTCTTTCAGACGTCCGACACGACCTGGCAGGCCTACAACCAGTACGGCGGGAACAGCCTGTACGTGGGCGGCCCGGGCGCCAGCCCCAGCCGGGCCTACAAGGTCAGTTACAACCGGCCGATCACCACGCGCGACACCAGCCCCGGCGACTTCGTGTTCAACGCCGAGTACCCGATGGTGCGGTGGCTCGAGGCCAACGGCTACCACGTGAGTTATTCGACCGGCGTCGACAGCGATCGCAACGGCGCGCTCATCCGCAACCACAAGATGTTCATGGCGGTCGGGCACGACGAGTACTGGTCGGCCAACCAGCGCACGCAGGTCGAAGCGGCGCGAGCCGCGGGCGTCCACCTCGGGTTCTTCACGGGCAACGGCATCTTCTGGAAGACCCGCTGGGAAAACAGCATCGACGCCGCCAACGTGCCGTACCGGACGCTCGTCACGTACAAGGAGACCCACGCCGGCAGCGTGATCGATCCGGCCGCGCCGACCTGGACGGGCACCTGGCGCGACCCGCGCTTCAGCCCGCCCGGTGACGGCGGACGCCCGGAGAACACCCTGATGGGCACGCTCTTCCGCGTCAACGATGGCAGCGGGGGAACGGGCCCGATCACGGTCCCCGCCGCCATGGGGAAATCACGCTTCTGGAGGAGCACGTCGATCGCGACGCTCCCCGCGAACGCCGTCGCGACCCTGCCGAGCGGGGTGCTCGGCTATGAATGGGACGAGGCGCCGAGCAACGCCTCCGCGCCACCGCGCCTGATGCGACTCTCGTCCACGACCGTGGCGGTCGGCAGCATGCTCCTCGATCAGGGATCCACCTACGGCTCCGGGACCGCCACGCACAGCCTCACGCTGTATCGCGACAGCAGCGGCGCCCTGGTATTCGGGGCCGGGACGATCCAGTGGCCGTGGGGACTGGACTCGAACCACGACCGCGGCACCGCGGCGGCCGACAGCCGCATGCAGCAGGCGACCGTCAACCTCCTCGCGGACATGAGCGTGCATCCGGCGACGCTCCAGCCCGGCCTGGTGCCGCAGACGGCATCCGCCGACGTCACGCTGCCGGTGTCGGCGATCACGTCGCCCGTCTCCGGCGCCTCGATCGCGTCGGGTACGCCGGTGACGATCAGCGGGACCGCCTCGGACGCGGGCGGCGGCATCGTCGCGGGCGTCGAAGTGTCGGTCGACGGCGGCGCCACGTGGGCGGCGGCAAGCGGCACGACGAGCTGGACCTATCCATGGACCGCGTCCGGCGCGGGATCGATTGCCATCCGCAGCCGCGCGTTCGACGATAGCGGCAACGCGGAGGTCGCGTCATCGGGCACGCTCGTCACCATCACCGCCGGGCGCACCTGTCCCTGCAGCATCTGGGACGCGACGGCCGTACCGTCGCCAATCGACGACAACGATCCGGCGGCCGTGACCCTGGGCACCAAGTTCCGCGTCGACTCGAGCGGGTACATCACCGGCGTCCGGTTCTACAAGGGCAGCCTCAACACCGGCACGCACGTGGGCAGCTTGTGGACGACCACCGGCACGCTGCTCGCCAGTGTCGTCTTCACGGGGGAAACGGCGTCGGGCTGGCAGCAGGCGAACTTCCCGTCGGCCGTCCCGGTCACCGCCAACACCACCTACGTCGTGTCCTACTTCGCCCCCAACGGACACTACTCGGCGCCGGACTCGCTCTTCGCGGCGAGCGGTGTGGACAACCCGCCGCTGCACGCGCTCAGGGACGGCGTGGACGGCGCCAACGGCGTCTACGCCTACGGCACGGCGTCCGCGTTCCCCACGAACACCTACCTCGCCGAAGGCTATTTCGTCGACGTGGTCTTCAATACCGTTCCGCCGCCGGATTCGACGGCGCCGACGATCACCAACACGTTCCCGGTGAGCGGCGCGACGAGCGTCGACCCGGCGACGACGGTGCGCGTGACCTTCAGCGAGTCGATGAACGCCGCGACCATCTCGTCCAGCACCACGGGCAAGGAAGGGACGTCGAGCACGGGTACGTTCGAAATCCGCGACGCGTTGAACGTGCTGGTGCCCGCGACGGTGTCGTACGACAGCGTGACGAAGATTGCGACGCTCCAGCCGACGATTCCGCTGTCGCTCTCGACGACCTACACCGCCTCGATGCGAGGCGGAGTAACCGATCCACGCGTCAAGGATCTGGCCGGCAACGCCCTGGCGGCGACCTTGACCTGGTCGTTCACCACGGCGGCGGCCCCGCCTCCCCCACCGACGTGTCCGTGCACCATCTGGAGTCCGTCCGCCGTCCCGCAGAAGATCGACGACGGTGACCCCAATTCGGTCGAGCTCGGCACCCGGTTCAGGTCCGACGTCGCCGGGTATGTCACCGGCGCGCGCTTCTACAAAGGGAGCCTCAACACCGGCACGCACATCGCCAAGTTGTGGACCAACAGCGGCGCCCTGCTGGGCAGCGCCACGTTTGCGAATGAGACGACCTCGGGATGGCAGGAAGCGGCCTTCCCCACGCCTCTGGCGGTCGCCGCCAACACGACTTACCTCATCTCGTACCACGCCAACAACGGGCACTACTCCAGCAGTGCGGGCTACTTCGCGGCGGCGGGCGTCGACAGCGGTCCGCTCCACGCGCTCAGGGACGGCGTCGACGGCGCCAACGGCGTGTACGGGTACGGGGCGAGTGCGTTCCCGACCAGTACGTTCCAGTCCGAAGGCTATTTCGTGGACGTGGTCTTCAACACGAGCATCGGGCCCGATACCACGTCACCCGTCGTGACCGGCGTCACACCGGCGGCGGGCATGTCCGGCGTCAGGGCGGACGGCAGCGCGACCGTCAGGTTCAACGAGGCGATGAGCGCCGCGACGATCAACGCGACCACGGTGCTGCTGCGCACGGCGGCGGGTGCGGCCGTGCCGGCCACGGTGACCTACACCGCGGGCACGAGAACGGCGACGCTCGTGCCGGGGAGCGCGCTCGCGTACTCCACGCTCTACCGCATCGTCGTCAAAGGCGGCACCACGGATCCGCGGGTCAAGGACGTGGCCGGGAACGCCCTCGCGAGTGATTACACCTCGACGTTCACGACCTCCGCGCCGCCGCCGCCTCCCCCCACACAGGGCCCCGGCGGGCCGATCCTGGTCGTCACGTCGGCAGCGAATCCGTTTACCAGCTACTACGCGGAGATCCTTCGGACCGAAGGCATGAACGCGTTCGCGACGGCGGACATCTCCACGGTCACCGCGACGACGCTCGGGTCCTACGACGTCGTGATTCTCGGTGAGGTGCCGCTCACCTCCGCCCAGGTGTCGATGTTGACGGCCTGGGTGACGGGCGGCGGCAACCTGATCGCGATGAAACCCGACACGCAGCTGGCCGGACTGCTCGGCCTGACGGCCACGACGTCGACGCTGTCGAACGCGTACCTGCTCGTGAACACCGCCTCCGGGCCGGGCGTCGGGATCGTCAACCAGACCGTCCAGTTCCACGGCGCGGCGGATCTCTACACCCTGAACGGCGCGACGGCGGTGGCGACGCTCTACTCGAGCGCCACCGCGGCGACGCCCAATCCCGCGGTCACCACCCGTGTCGTCGGCGCAGGGCACGCGGTCGCGTTCACCTATTCGCTCGCGCAGTCGATTGTCCAGACGCGGCAGGGCAATCCCGCCTGGGCCGGGCAGGAGCGCGACGGCCTCACGCCGACGCGCTCGGACGACCTCTTCTTCGGGAACAGGACCGGCGACGTGCAGCCGGACTGGGTCAATCTCGCGAAGGTCGCGATCCCGCAAGCCGATGAGCAGCAGCGGCTGCTGTGGAACATCGTGCTGGACATCAACTCGGCGAAGAAGCCGCTCCCGCGATTCTGGTACTTCCCGCGGATGCTCAAGGCCGTCGTGATCATGACGGGCGACGATCACGCAAACGGGGGCACGATCGGCCGGTTCGACGGCTACCTGTCGAGCAGCACGCCGGGATGTTCGGTTGACGACTGGACCTGCATACGCGGCACCTCGTACATCTTCCCCGGCACGCCGATCTCGAACGTGCAGGCGCAGAGTTACGTCGCGCAGGGCTTCGAGCTCGCGCTGCACGTGAACACCAATTGCGCCGACTGGACCGCGACGACACTGCCGCAGTTCTACGCGACGCAGCTCGCACAGTTCGCCAGCCTCTGGCCGAACCTGCCGGCGCCGGCCACGAACCGGACGCACTGCATCGTCTGGAGCGACTACGCGACCCAGCCGCAGGTCGAGCTGAATAACGGCATCAGGTTGGACACGTCGTACTACTACTGGCCCGACACGTGGGTCCTCGACAAGCCCGGGATGTACACCGGTTCGGGCATGCCCATGCGGTTCGCGACGGCGGCGGGCCAGATGATCGACGTCTACCAGGCGACCTCGCAGCTGACCGACGAATCCGGCCAGACCTGGCCGAAGAACATCGACACGCTGCTCGACAACGCGCTGGGACCCAACGGCTACTACGGCGCCTTCACCGCTAACATGCACACGGACTTCAATCCGTCCGCCGGATCGGTAGGCTCCGACGCGATACTCGCGTCCGCACAGGCGCGGTCCGTGCCCGTGATCAGCGCGAAGCAGATGCTCGAC
>JANOJK010000472.1:0-22583 GCA_031408165.1 Acidobacteriota bacterium
CCCTGCCACGACCTGGCGCAGCAGCTCGGAGAGCTCGTAGTCGGACTCGATCGTCGTGGAATGCGCGAGGATTCCCGCGAGTGTTTCCGCGCTCACCGGCCCCCGCTTCAGCATCGTCGAGTACACGCGACGGAGCTCGTAGTCCGACGAGATCCCCGCGGCCGCGGCGAAGTACGCGCCGCGCGACGTCTCGTCGTTCGGCAGCCGGTCGGCCATCGAAATGAGGAGCGATGCGAGCTCGTAGTCGGACTTGATCTCCCGTGAGGCGTGAGCCATCGCCTGGCGGTACTGATCAGGAGTCAGCGACCCCTGCTTGAAGAGCTCCTTGAAATAGATGCTCTTCGCGTAGCTGCCGTCGATGCGGCCGATCTCCCCCATCACCGCGGAGACGCCGCCGGACTTCAGGAAGCGCGCGACGCGCGCCGGCGCGCCGATGCCGGTGTTGCGGACGAACTTCGGGAGGTTCTCGCGCAGCCAGACGCGGCCGTCCGGCTCGAACGGCCGCTCGGAGCCGTTCACGTAGTAGCGGCGGTCCATCTGGCCGCGGCGCTCGCGGATTTCGACCGAATGGCGTCCGAACCACGCGCCGTCGGAGACCTTGAGGTAACCGCCGGCCGACAGCGCGCGCACGTCGGTGTCGTCGTCGGTGAACTCGAACGCGCCGGAATAATTGACCTGCAGCTTGTCGCCGTTATTGGACCAGCTCCAGGTGCCGGTGGAGTCGCTGACGTGCCGGCTGATGCTCTCCGATCCGGACTGCGGAGCCGGTGGAGCGGCGGGTGCCGGGGGGGCAGGCGGCGCGGGCGGCGCTTGCACGTCGTGCGCCGGTGACGCATCCGGCGCGGGCGGCGCATGCGGCGCGGGCAGCGCATCCGGCGCTGGGAGCGCATCCGGCGCGGGCAGCGCATCCGGCGCGGGCGGCGCATCCGCGACGGGCGGCGCATCCGCGACGGGCGGCGCATCCGCGACGGGCGGAGCATCCGGCGCCGGCGGCGCGTCCGGCGCGGGGAGCGCAGGAACTCTTTCCAGGTAAGAGGATCCCGTTCGCGGCGCCTGGGCCGTCTGCGGAAGAACCTGCGCCGCGGCCGCGACGGGTGCGTCGCTCTGGCCCACTCCATCCGCACCGGCGACGATGCCGCCGAGGAGGAGGAGGGCGACGCTGCCGGCGAGCCACGCCGGCGCGCGCCCCGTGTGCGACGAAGGGGCGCCCAGTAGCCGCCGGACGCGGTCGAGTAGCGATCCGCCGGTCGCCGCCATGGCGATGTGGTGATCGGGCGCGGGTCCGGCTCGCAGTGATTCGAGATCCGCCAGCGCGTGGGCGTACGCGACCGGATCGCCGCAGAGACTTACCGCCAGATCGTCGCAACAGTTCTCGCGCTCGACGCGGATGCGCCGCGACAGCCACCAGACGGCCGGATGATAGAAGAGGACCGTCTCGACGAGCGTCTGCAGCAGGTTCACCAGGTAGTCGTGCCGGCGGATGTGTGCGAGCTCGTGCGCGAGAATCGCTTCGAGCTGCTGGGGCGACAGCGCACCGAGGGCGCTGGCCGGCAGCAGGACGACCGGCTTCAGCCATCCGATCACTGTGGGCACCTCGACGAGCGTCGATTCGAGCAGCGTAATCACGCGGGCGATGTGCAGGCGCCGCGAGAGCCGCGTCGCCATCCGCTGCCACTCGGCCGCGGCGGGCGCGTTGCCGCGCGTCCGCAGGCGCTGCACCCAGATCCATCCCGTCAGCAGGCGGAGGCTGAGCATCGACACGCCCGCGATCCACAGGAGGATCAGCGTCGGCAGCATCGGTTCGACGCGGACGGACGACAACAGTCGGGGCAGCGGCGAGGCCGTCGATGGATTCGCGGACGGGCTCGCGGGTGGCGAGAGGAAGGCCCGCGAGGCGTCCCCTGCGCGCCCTTCCGCGCGCGCGAAGCCGGTCGAGCGATCGGCGGGCGCCTCCGCGCGCGACGCCTGGAATTTCTGCAAGCCGCTCACGACCGGCAGCGTCAGCATGAGCGCCAGCCCGATGGCGGCGACAACGTAGCGGACGTCCGATGCGCTGCGCCTGAGCGCCGCGAGCGCGAGCGCGGTGACGGCGCCGACGAGGGCGCCCTGCCAGACAAACTGCAGGAGCGCCCAGCCCACGGCCTGACCGACAGGTTGCTGCACCAGAGTCTCAATCGCGGTCATCTCGGCCCTCCCTCTCGATGCGCGCCCCGTCAATGGCCTGGCGGATGTCCCGTAGCTCCTCAGCCGAGGCGCGCTTGGTGGCGAGCGCCTGCATGACGAGCTTCGAAGCGGATCCGCCGAACGCCCGGTCGACCAGGTCCCGGACGAGCTGTCGCTGGGTGGTTTCCTGGCTGAGCCGGGCGCGGTAGATGTGCGTCCGATCGCGCTCGTCGCGCTCGACCAGTCCTTTTTCCGTCATGATCTGGAGCAGCTTCAGCGCGGTCGTGTAGGCCGCCGTACGCTCCTGTCCGAGGATGTCGTGCACCTGCCGCACGGTACTGGGGCCGCGATCCCACAGAATACGGAGGATGGCGAGCTCGGCGTCGGTCGGGCGCGGAACGGGGGGGCGGTTCATGGCAGTGGAGTATCTACGAGGAACTTCGTAGTGTCAACGAAGATCTTCGTACCCAGACGAGTGGGATAATCTCGGGGTTCACTGTGGAGGAGAGACGTGGCTGAATCGGGCACTTACGCAAACTTCGAGACCTCGGAAGGCAATTTCAAGGTCCGCCTGCTGGACAAGGAAGCCCCCAACACCGTGGCCAATTTCACCGGCCTGGCCGAGGGCACCAAGGAATGGCGCGATCCCAAGTCGGGCGAGCGCCGGAAGGCGCCGTTCTACGACGGCATTGTTTTCCACCGCGTCATCAACGGCTTCATGATCCAGGGGGGCGACCCGCTCGGACAGGGGACCGGCGGGCCCGGCTTCAACTTCGCCGACGAATTCCATCCCAGCGCGCGGCACGCGAAGGCCGGAATGCTGTCGATGGCGAACTCGGGGCCGAATACGAACGGCAGCCAGTTCTTCATCACGCTCGGGCCGACGCCTCACCTCGACAACCGGCACTCGGTCTTCGGCGAGGTGGTCGAGGGCATGGACGTGGTGAAGAAAATCGGCTCAGTGCCGACCGGCGGGCAGGATCGGCCGGTCAAGCCCGTTGTCATCAACAAGGTCACGATCGAACGGGCGTAGACATCTTCTCAAGCCCGGGTCCGTGCGAATGAAGCAAATGTTGGCCGCTCGCCCGTCCGTCGCTCGGCGGTTTGAGGCGAAGCTTCGTTAGATGGCTGCCGGGGACGACGCGGATCCCGGAGCGCCCGCGCCGTTCGACGTGCTCGTCGATCGCGCGACCCGGGGCGACAAGCCCGCGCTCGAAGCGCTCCTGCCGCTCGTCTACGGCGAACTGCGGCGCCTGGCCGCGCACTACCTCCGGGGCGAGCGGCCGGGACAGACCCTGCAGCCCACGGCGCTGGTCCACGAGGCGTACATGCGCCTGCGCAAGGATCGTCCCGAGCGATGGCAGAACCGTGCGCACTTCTCCGCCATCGCGGCGCACGCGATGCGGCAGATTCTCATCGAGCGCGCGCGCGCCCGCGACGCCCTGAAGCGCGGCGGCGGGCAGCCGCGCGTCACCTTCGACGAGGGGCTGCAGGCCGCCGCCCCGGAACGGTCCATCGACCTGGTCGCGCTCGACGCCGCGCTCACGCGGCTGGCCGAACTCGACGCGGGCCAGGCCCGCATCGTCGAGCTGCGGTTTTTCGGGGGGCTGTCCATCGAGGAAACGGCGGAGGCGATCGGCGTCTCGCCCGCCACCGTGAAGCGCCACTGGGCCGTGGCGCGCGCGTGGCTGGCGCGCGAGCTCGAGTCCGCCTGACACGTTCGAGAAGTTCAGGGCGTTCAAGAGGTTCTGTCGTTGAGTGAAGACTGGGGACGGATCGGCGCGCTCTTCGACGAAGCGCTGGCGCTCGATGCGGCCGGACGCGAGCAGTTGCTCGCGCGCGCGGGCACGTCGCAGCCGCGCGTCGCGGCGGAAGTGCGGGCGCTCCTGCGCGCCCACGAGCAGTCCGGCGGATTCCTGGAAGCCCCGGCGTGGGTGGCAGACCCCGAGCTCCTCGCGGACTCCCCCGCCGATGCGCCGCTCACCGGAAAACGGATCGGCCCGTACGAAGTTCGCGAGGAAGTCGGGCGCGGTGGCATGGGGGTCGTGTACGCCGCCGAAGACGCGCGTCTCGGGCGACTCGTCGCGCTGAAGATGCTGCCTCCCGCCTACAGCCGGGACCCGCTGGCGCGCGAGCGGCTGGCGCGCGAAGCGCGCGCGGCGGCGGCGCTCTCGCACCCCTGCATCGCGACGGTGTACGCGCTCGAGGAGATTGACGGCGATCTCTTCATCGCGAGCGAGCTGGTGCGGGGATGCACGCTGCGCGCCGCGCTGGCCTCGGGCCCGATGGGTGCCGACCAGTTGCTCGACACGATGCTGCAGATCGCGGAGGCGCTCGATACGGCGCACCGGCACGGGATCGTGCACCGCGATCTCAAGCCCGAGAACGTGCTCCGCGCCCAGGACGGACGCCTGAAGATCGTCGACTTCGGGATCGCCCGCAGCGTGGGCCCGATGCCGGCCGATCAGGCGACGGGACTGACGCTGGTCGGGACCCATCTCGGCACGCCGGGTTACATGGCGCCGGAACAGCTGCGCGGACAGCCGATCGACGCCCGCGTCGACGTCTTCGCCTTCGGGGTCATGGCCTACGAGCTGGCCACCGGATCGCATCCCTACGGCGGCAGCAATCCGGCCGCCCTCCTCGAACGCCTCCTCAGCGACAATCCGCCACTGGCCCGGCGGATCGAGCCGGCGGGACTCGACACCATCATCCGCGTATGCCTCAAGGGAGATCCGGACGGCCGCTACGCATCGGGGGCGGAGTTGCTGCAGGCGCTGCGATCGCTCGAGACGAGGAGTCCCGTGAGCGTGAGCGCGGCAGCGGCCGCGCCGCGGACGGCGTGGTGGTGGAAGTTCCACCAGGTGGCGGTCGCCCTGCTCACGATTTTCTCCGTCACCGTCATCGGCACGCGGCGGCAGTGGATCGGCGACTACGGTTCCGCGGTGTTCCTCGCGGTGCTCGTCCTCGCAACCATCTCCACCACACTGCGCCTGCACCTGTGGTTCGTCGCGCAGGTCCATCCGGCGATGCTCGGCGCCCTGCGCGGCCGCGTGCTTCGCTGGGTCGTCGTCTTCGAATCGCTGCTCCTGGTCATCCAGTTGGCGATCGGGCTCAAGTTCTCCGGTGTGCACGACGGGACCGCGGCGCAGCTCGTCGTCGTGGCTCTCCTGCTGCTCACGTCGCTCATCGTGATCGAGCCCGCCACCACGCGCGCGTCACTCTCCAGCTGACGTCCTTCCCGCCACGCGGGAGATTCTCAGTGTCGATCAGTCACTACGATCGCGGGAACCTGCGGACGCTATCCGCTCAAGGAGCAGACCGACCTCGAGGCGGTGCGAGTCGGTCGAGTACGACATGCCGGCCGCTGGTCTGGACGAACGGCTCCGCGGGATGGAAGGTCGGGGCGATGAGCTGGTAGCACAGCCACCCCTGACACCGACTCGACCGTATCGAATGCGACTCTTCGCAGCGCCAGCGGTTGAGTCGAAACATGGCACTTGGCTACCCTTGGGGAGTTGGTTACACAGTTTCCGAGGGGCAGGCCACATCGTTCGCCGTACATGACGAGCGGGGACAAATTGCGTCCCCGTCGGTAGGATTGGGTGGTGTCGGCTAGCCAGAGTGGCAACCGAGCGGAGCTGCCCTGATATAGAGCAAGCGTGATGCCACTTTCTACGGCTCACGTCCAGAGGCGCCATCCACCTTTCTCGACGCCGGCATGGATCTGTCGGGATAGCGTGATCCGGCTTCCTTTTGCGCGATGGATCGGCTGCCCGCCTTGTGAGACGTGTGGCGGTCACTCATATCCTCGAGCGGTTGCTCGCCGACACGGCCTGCGGCGTCCTGCGGTGGAGGTGAGCTCGTATCCACCGGCGGGTGTTCCTCCCGCTCCTTCGCCTCTTCGGCACTCGATTCCCTGTTGCTGATACCGGTGTCCTTCATGGTACTGGCTCCCTTCCGCATGAGCGATGCAAGAGCCGATCACAACGCAGCGCCACGTGCACTCGAGTCATCAGGCCGCTGGGCGCTCGGAGGAACCGGCTTGGTGTCGTCCGGCGGATCCCCTGGTTTCTACGACTGGCCGGCCTTCAGATATTTCGCGAGCCAGCCGAGGATCTCCGCGGCGTGGCGGCGGCTGTTCTCCCCCTTCAGGATCCAGTGCCCCTCGTCGGGGAACGTGAGCAGGCGCGCGGGTACGTTCCGCCGCTGCAGCAGCTTGAAGGTCGTGATGCTCTCGTTGAGCGGCACGCGGAAATCGAGCTCCCCCTGCGTGACGAGCGCCGGTGTCTTCCACGCGCCGGCGTACCGGAAGGGACTCTGATCCATCCACTGTCCCTTGCCTTCCCAGACGGGCCCGCCCATCCGCAGCTCACGCTCGAGGCCGCCGTCGTTGACGCCGTACTGCGATTCGTTGTTCGCGGCGCCGGCGTGGATCACGAGGCAGCGGAACTGGTCGGTGTGGCCGTTGAACCAGTTCATCAGGTATCCCCCGTAGCTGGCGCCCATCGCCGCCTGGCGCGCCGCGTCGATGAACGGATAGCGCCGGATGGCCTCCCGCACGCCCTCGAGGATTTCCACGGCCGGCCCGCGCAACACGTCTCGCTCGATATCGTCGGCGAACTTTTCTCCGAACCCCGTGGAGCCCGTGTAGTTGGTCATGAGCAGCACGTAGCCGGGCGACGACAGCAGGTGGGCGTTCCAGCGCACCGAGAAGTTGTCGCCGTCCATGGCGTTCGGGCCGCCGTGAGGCATCACCACGAGCGGATACTTCTTCGATCGATCGAGGCCGGGCGGGAAGTAGACGACGTTGTGAATCCGCTTGCCGTTGGCTGCCGTGAACCAGAAGTGTTCCGGGGCCGGCAGGTCCAGGGCGTCGAGGGACGCGCGATTGGAATCGGTGAGGAGCGTGTGCGTCCCGGCCGTCGCGTCCACGCGCGCGATCTCGGCAGGTTGCGTGCTCGCCATGAACGTCGCGACGAGTGTCCCGCCGGCCTCCGCCGGGGATCCATAGTTGCCGGCCTTCACCTCGAAGAGCCGCCTGGCTGCACCGCCCGCCATGGGCGCGCGGAAGAGCTGCGTGAAGCCGCTGTCCTGCGCGTCGAACAGCACCGTCGCGCCGTCTGCGGCGATCGTGAACGTCCCGACGCTGCGGTCGAGGCCCTCCGCGAGGACACGCGGACCGCCCGCAGCCGGCCATTCGAACCGCGCGAGGCGCGTCAGGCTGTACAGCCGTCCGGCCGCGGCATTGTTCTGATGTTTCGCGACGATCGCGTTGCCGGCGGGTGAGAACGCAGGATCGCTGAAGCTTTGTCCGGCCGGCGTGAAGCGCGCCGGCTCCTGCCCCTTCTTCATGCGGAACAGGTGCGTCTCGACCTCCTCGCGCATCATCGCCGCCTGGTTCACGCGGGCGGCGAACACGATCTCCTGCCCGTCAGGCGACCACACGGCCTGCAGCGAGCGGGTGGCCCCTTCGCCGGTGAACACGCCGTCGAAGCCGGGTGAGGCCGCCATCCGGGTGCCGGCAAGCCAGTCCGAGGCCACTCCGCCGTCGAGCTCCTGCACGAACACGTGCGGCTTGGATCCGTCGAGCCACGCGTTCCAGAACCGGATCGGCATCGCGTCGAAGGCGCGCGCCGTCGACTTGTCGGTCTGCGCCCCGGGCTTGACGGCGCTCTCGAACAGGATCGCCTTTCCGTCCGGCCGCCACCGGGGATTTGCGGCGCCCGCCGCGATGCTGGTCATCCGCTTCGCGTCCCCGCCGGACCGGTCGACGAGGTAGATCTGGTCGGCCGTGTCCCCCTCGCGCCGCGCGCTGAAAGCGACGCGCGCGGAGTCGGGCGACCACGCCGCGCCCGATTCGGCTTCGCGCGTCTCCGTCACACGCTTCGGCTGCGGCGATCCCGTGGGCGACACGATCCACAGATCGCTCGAGACCTTCGCGGCGTCGTAGCTCGGCGCGGTCACGCTGTACAGGATCCACCTGCCGTCGGGACTGACGACCGGCCGGCTGGTGCGGGTCATCAGGAATACGTCCTCGTGGGTCACGGGCCGCTTCGCAGCCGCATGCATCGCGGCCGTCGAGCCGGCCAACAGCAGAATCAGGAGTCTGGAGGCGGTGCGCATGCTCGAACTCTATCAGGTGATCGGCTGCGCGACGCGGGCGCCCGGCTACCTGATACCGAGCCAGTTGATGTCCGCGGCCCAGCCGGCGGGTCCGTTCGCGTCGACGAACAGCGTCAGCACGTGCGCGCCAGCCGCCAGCGTGACGCCGGTCTTCGTCACCGTCTTCCACGCCCCCCAGCCTCCTGTATCGGGCAGCGCGATCGGCCCCGTCACGTCCTTCCCGTCGACCGCCAGGTGCACCGTGCCGCCCGCGCCGCTGGATGCAATCCGGACATCCAGGGCGTATGTGCCGGCGGCGGCGACGGCAACGGAGTAGGCGAGCCACTCACCCGCGCGCACCGACTTGACGTTGTACCCGCCGCCCGCGTCGGCCGTCACGCGGATGTCGACGCCGTCCGAGCGATACAGTCCGCTGCTGTTGCCGGCCGTGGTGTCGTGATAGGCCAGGCCTTCCCCGCCCTTGTCGTAGTTTTCCGCCTCGATGCGACCAGGCACGGCCATCGCCGTGCCGCTGAAGGGAGTTGACGCCGGCGGCGCCGGCGCGGCGGCCACGTCGATCCAGTTGATGTTGGCCGCGGTACCCGTGGGACCGTTCGCGTCGACAATCAGTTTCAGGAGGTGCGTGCCCGGCGCAAGGGTGATCCCCGTCCTGGTCACGGTCTGCCACGTGGTCCATCCGCCGGTGTCGGGAAGCACGATCGGGCCGCTGACATTGACGCCATCGACGGCGAGGTGGACCGTGCCGCCGCCACCGCTCGACGCCGCGCGGATTCCGACGGCGTACGAGCCCGTCGTGGCCACTTTCACCGTGTAGCCCAGCCACTCGCCGGCACGAACGGTCTTGACGTGGTAAGCACCGGTGGCGTCGGTCGTCGCGTTGATGTCGACGTCGTCGCTGCGATACGCGCCGCCGCTGTTGCCCGCCGTCGCGTCGTGATACGCGACCCCCTCGCCGCCCTTGTCGTAGTTCTCGGTCTGGATCCTTCCCGGCAGCACGACCGCGACGCCGGTGTAAGGCGTCGAACCCGGGGGCGGCGGGGGGGGAGGTGGCGGCGGGGGGCGCCGTCGAAGCGCCGTTCAGCGCGGCGTTCAGCTTCGTGAAGTCGACCCCGATGTTGGCGCCGTCGGTGGCGGCGCGCAGTGACAGGCTCGAGGCCACCAGTTGGTAGTTCCCGGCGCCGCGGTTCACGAAATCTGCCAGCCATTGCGTCAGCGTCGGATAGTCGTTGCCGCCCGGGTAGCGTCCCGGGTCGGCACCGCCGATGGCGTTCCCCTGGACGTACGCGCCCGGCGTGTACGCGTTCAGGCTGACCGTGCCGGCCTGCGACCCCGATCCGAAGATCGCGTACCCGTTGTCGCGCAGGAGATTGTTCGTCAGCACGAACCCGTAGATCGCCGTCGTCGCCGGCGCGGTGGCCCCGTAGAAGACGATGCCGTTTTTGCCGTCGTTGTCCACGGTGTTGTGGTCGAAGGTGATGTCCTTCGGGCCGTTGCCGATGACGGCGAACCAGCCGTTCGCCGTGGTGCTCGCCATCGAATACACCGTGCTGACGTCGTGCACCAGGTTGTTTCGGATGATGATGGCGCTCGTCTGGCCGCTCGGCGCGCTGTCGTCGTAGCCCAGGATGTTGAAGACGGCCGAGACGTGCCGGATGATGTTGTGCTGGACGGTGATATTGCGAACCACGTTCCACGGTTCCGTGCCGCCCTGGCTGCGCGGCGTGAACAGGATGGAGTAACCCTGCTGGCCGCCCGCCCAGTTGTTCTCGATGATGTTGCCTTCGATGAGCACCGTGTCGGCGTTTTTGAACTCGATCAGGTTCTTGACCGTCCAGCTCTGCGACATCCACGTCAGCGGCTTCGTCACCAGGTTCCGCCTGATCACGATGTTCGACGGGACCAGATTCGGGAGATAGGCCTTCGACCCGCCGAAGAGGATGTTCTCGCCCGCCGCTTCCAGGTGATTGTTCTCGATCAGGTACGGACCCGGGCCATTCCAGCCGGCGATCGCCTGGGTGTCGGTGCCCGTGGCCTTGATGTCGCTGACGTGCGAGTTGACAATCCGAGTGTCGCCGCTGTTGAGGGCGATCCCGCGGCGCTGGGCGTACGCGGGATTGCCGTGGACGTAGCAGCGGTCCATGACCAGATGGTGCGGCACCGAGGCGGTCGTGTTCTGCGCGGTGCCGCCGCTGCCGAACTCGATCAGGTTGGCGCTGCTGATCGACTCGCTCGGGAGAATCTCGAGGAACAGCAACCGCCAGTACGACGCGCCGGCGGCAGTCCTGAATGCGGCCCCGTTATGGTCGGAGCGGACCTTGGGCAGCGCTGACGCATGCGCGGGCGTGATCCGTATGCCGTCCGCGGGGAGCGACGAGTCAGCGGCGGACGACCGGATCGTGATGTAGGTCGTGCCTCCCTTCGCGGGCAGGACAAAGTTGCCCGTGAAGACGGCCCCTGCCTGCAACACGATCGTGTCCCCCGGCCGCGCGGCGTCAATCGCCGCCTGCAGGTCGGCGCCCGCGTTCACGGTGATGGTTGCGGCGCCGGCGCGATCGACGGCGAACAACAAGGCACACAGACACAATCCGAGCGACAGCGACCTCATGAATACGCAGCTCCTGTGAAGAGAGGGTTGGAAGTGCGTACGCGTCGCAAGGTCCACGCCAGCCGAGCTCTGCTGACGAACCCGGGGGTTTTCGCCGATCGAGCGCTCAGGGCGCCTTATCAGCGCGGCCTCGACCGTGTAACCGCGTCATTTGTTCACGGATCGCGCCGGGCGGATTGTCGCCGTGCCGTACGCAAAGGTACGACTGACGCGAGCGGCTTCGCGCCCCGTCAATCGGCCTGCGTCCTGGACGCGGCGCTGGACGAGCTGGACTTACGTCATGGGCTCAGGATGACGTGGCGCAGCTCCGCGTACGAGCGGCGCAGGTCACCACGCACGTCCGGATGCGCAATGCCGATGAGCGCCTCGGCTCTCTGCCGCAGCGTCAGCCCGAACAGATTGACGGACCCGTACTCGGTGACCACCCAGTGGACGTGCCCGCGCGTCGTGACCACTCCCGCCCCCGGACGCAGCGCCGGCACGATCCGGGACGCCGATCCGCCAACCGCGGTCGATGGCAGCGCGATAATCGGTTTGCCGCCTGGCGAGAGCGCCGCGCCCCGTATGAAGTCCATCTGCCCGCCGATCCCTGAATAGATCCGGAAGCCAATCGAATCGGCCACGACCTGGCCGGACAGATCAATCTCCAGCGCGGAGTTGATCGCCACCACGGCCGGATTCTTCCTGATGAGGGAGGTGTCGTTGGTCCGATCGCAGGGATGAAACTCGACGAGCGGGTTGTCGTGCACGAACTTGTACAGCCGCTCGGTGCCGACCACGAAACTGGTGACGATGCGCCCCTGATGCACGCGCTTCTGCCGGTTCGTGATCGCTCCGGCCTCCACGAGGTCGACGATGCCGTCCGAGAACATCTCGGAGTGGACGCCGAGATCGTGCTTGTTGCCCAGCCGCCGGAGCGCCGCGTCCGGAATTGCCCCGATCCCCATCTGCAGCGTCGCGCCGTCGTCCACGAGCGCGGCGACATGCTCGCCGATGGCGTCCTCCACGGGCGAAGGAGGACCGCACTTGTGCTCGTGCAGCGGCCGGCTGGTATGGACGAACGCCCGCACCTTCGAAAATGGAACGAGCGTGTTGCCGAGCGTGCGCGGCATCCGGTCGTTGATCTCCGCGACGATGTACCGCGCCGACAGGGAGGCGGCGAGCGCCGCGTCGACCGATGTGCCGAGCGTGCAGTTGCCGTGCGTGTCGGGCGGCGAGAGCTGCAGCAGCGCGACGTCGAGCAGCACCTTGCGCGTCAGGAACAGCGAGGGAATGTCGGACAGGAAGATCGGCACGAAATCCGCCGCGCCTTCCTCGATCGCCTTGCGCACGGGTGGGCCGGCGAAGACCGAGATCGAGAAAAAGCGATCTCGGTGCGGAGGATCGACGAACGGAGCGGGGCCCGCCGTGTGGAGATGGTACAACGTGACGTCGCGAAGCCCGTTGTTGCGGACGAGCGCCTCGAGGAGAGGCGTCGGCGTGGCGGCGGCGCCGTGTACGAACAGGCGCATGCCGCTCTTGACGACCGTCACCGCCTCATCGGCGCTGACGGCGCGATCGCTCCAGTCTGCCATAGTCGCTCCTCGCTGCAAGTTCGGGCGCCGAAACGAGACAAAAAAGAGCCAGGCGTGGCCGCCTGGCCCGATCCTCAGCGCGCCGAGCGAGTTTAACGTAACTGGCGCGGGTCGCGAACCGGCCGGCCGGCGGCGTCCCTGTCGGAGGAGACGGCAGGCGCCTGTCGTCGAAGTCAACAACAGCTGTCGACAACGCGCTCGCGAGGAGCCATGATCCAGAGGGCATGGCCAAACACTCTTCGCACATCCTCGCTTTCGCCAGACGCGGCGCGGCACTCCGGCTCCGGGAACTGGTGAACGAGCTCAACCTGCTGCTCGTGTCCTTCCCGGATCTCCGGGATGCCTTCGATCCCGACGAACTGCCGGTCTCCTACATCGTGGCGCGGGACGGACGGCGGGCCGCCGCCCGCGCAGCCGCACAGCGGACGCCGCCCGCAGCACGGAAGGCGAAGAAGACGCCCGCGCGGTGACCTCGTCCCCCCACGGAGGACTCGGGGGACGCGCCGCACATCGATGGGGAGCATCGAGCTCACCTGTCCGGGCAGCGACCGCCGGGCCGCGGTCCGGCGCGGCGTGCCGATGATCCTGGCCGATGTCGTCGCGCCAGTCCCCGAGCGCCTTCGGTTTCGGCGACAGGTGGTGCGCGATGCTGCGGCGACGCTCGAGTTCCCTCGATATACGATGCTTCGTGTGTACATCTACAGCTGAGGCAGCGTCGCGTCCGGCGCCGCGGGTATAGACGTCGATGCGGACAACGTTCAGGGCACCGCGTGCGGCGGGTGGCGACGTCGAACTGCTCAGCATCGACCTGCTCGAGGAGCACGCCAGGCGGCTGGCGGCGGTGCTCTCGATCGACCCGCGCGGCGGCGGCAGCGGCCGGGCCCACCTGCGGCAGCTCAAGGAGCACATGCATGCGCTGCGGGACGTCTACAAGGCGCTCGCCGTGGACGCGCGCCAGGAAGCCATGTCGCCGGCCGCCGAATGGCTGCTCGACAACTTCCACATCGTGTCGTCTGCCGCACGCGACATCCAGCACGACCTCCCCCCGTCGTTCTTCAAGCGGCTGCCCCGCGTCGCCGCCGACGAATTTGCCGGACGCCCCCGCATCTATGCGCTGGCGCTCGAGCTGATTGGATCGAGCGCCGGCCGGCTCGACGCGCAACGGGTCCAGCGGTTCATCAGCGCCTTCCAGTCGGTCACGCCGCTCACGATGGGCGAGCTCTGGGCGTGGCCAAGCGCGCTGAAGCTTGCGCTGCTCGACCACCTGCGCGCGAGAGGCGACACGCTCGCCGCGGCCCGCGTCCATCGACTGGCCGCAGACCGGATGGCTGCGGCCATCGAGGCCGCACCGAGCGGGGTCGACGACTGGCCCCCTCAGGTCCATCCCGCGTTCGTCACCCGGCTGCTCCAGCGGTCGCGTGCGCTCGGCGCGATCGCGTCGAAGCTGCACCATCAGCTCGACGTGGTGCTGGCGGCGCGAGGACAGACGATCGAGGACGCGATCCGCTCGGAAGGACAGCACCAGGCGGCTGAACACGCGGCCGTCGCCAACCTGATCAGCAGTCTCCGCCTGATCTCGACGTTCGACTGGAGCGAGTTCTTCGAGAGCGTGAGCCTCGTCGAGCAGGTGCTTCGGCGCGATCCGGCGGGCGTCTACGGCCAGATGGACTTCCGCACTCGCGACCGCTATCGGCACGCCGTCGAGGAGCTGGCGGCGCCGACCGGTGAGGGGCAGCTGCTGCTGGCGCTGAACAGCGTGGAGCGTGCCAGGCAGGCGCACGTGCGAAGCCCGGGCGCGCGGACGTCGCACGTCGGCTACCATCTGATTGGCGGCGGGCGGAGGCAGTTCGAGCGCAGCATCGCGTGGCAGCCCGACTTGATGCCGCGCGTGCGGCGGCTCTTCTTCGCGTGGGCCTCGGCCGCGTATCTCGGCACCATTGCGGCGGGGAGCGCGCTGCTCGTCGCCACGACGGTCACCTACGCCTGGTGGCACGGCTGGCGCGGCGCGGCGCTGGTGGTGGTGGCGCTGCTCGCGGCGGTACCGGCCAGCGAGCTCGCCATCCAGCTGCTGCAGCGGATGATCAGCTACCTGATCCCGCCGCGGCGGCTGCCGCGAATCGAGCTGGACCTGGTGCCCGCGTCGGCCCGGACCATGGTGATCGTGCCGACGCTGTTCGACAGCGTGGAGCGCGTCGGCGACCTGATCGCGCACCTCGAGGTGCAGGCGCTCGGTAACCTCGACCCTCACATTCACTTCGCGATCCTCAGCGACTTCCCCGACGCGCCGACCGAGACGCTACCGCACGACGGCGAGATTCTCGACGCCGCCCGGGCGGGCATCGCCGCGCTCAACGCCAGGCACGCCGACAGCGGCACCGACCGCTTCTTCCTCTTTCACCGCCTGCGCCAGTGGAACGAGCGGGAAGGGCTGTGGATGGGATGGGAGCGCAAGCGCGGCAAGATCGAAGAGTTCAACCGGTTGCTGCGCGGCGCCACCGATACCAGCTTCGCCGTGTCGGTGGGCGACTTGTCCGGGCTGCAGGTCAAGTACTGCATCACGCTCGACAGCGACACCCGGCTTCCCCGCGGCGTGGCGCGCGAGCTGATCGGAATCATCACGCACCCGCTCAATCGCGCCACCTTCAACCCGCGGGTCGGCCGCGTCACCGAAGGCTACGGCATCCTGCAGCCGCGCATCAGCGTCACGTTCATGAGCGCCGCCGGCTCGCTGTTCGCCAGACTCTACTCAGGACATACCGGCGTCGATCCCTACACGACGGCCGTCTCCGACGCCTATCAGGACCTCTTCGGCGAAGGCATCTTCACCGGCAAGGGGCTCTACGACGTCGATGCCTTCATGGCGGCGCTCGAGGATTCGGTGCCGGAGAACGCGCTGCTCTCGCACGATCTGTTCGAAGGGCTCCACGCGCGGGTGGCGCTCGTCTCTGACGTGGAGCTGGTCGACGACTACTACCCGTCGAGCGTCCTCACGCACGCGCGGCGCCAGCATCGCTGGGTCCGCGGCGACTGGCAGATTCTGTTCTGGCTGTTCCCCTTCGTGCCGTCCCGGCGCGGCCTCAAGCGGAACACGCTGCCGATCATCGGGCGCTGGAAGATCCTCGACAACCTGCGCCGCAGCCTCGTCGCGCCGACGCTGGTGGCGATGCTCGTCGCCGGCTGGATGGCGCTGCCCGGCCCGCGGTGGATCTGGACGCTGGCGGTGGTGGGCGTGGCGGCGTCGCAGCTGCTGCCGGTCCTGGGGCGGCTGCTGATCGGCCCGGCCCGATCGCAGTCGTTCCCGGTGTTCTTCGGCAACCTGCGCCGCGACGCCGCCACGGCGCTCGCGCAGATCTTCCTCAGTCTGACGTTTCTCGCCTTTCACGCGTTCGATTCGGCGCACGCCATCGCCGTGACCCTGGTGCGGCTCGTGGTCACCAAGCGCCGGCTGCTGGAATGGGAGACCGCCGCCACCACCGCGGCGAGGGCGGCCGGCCTGGTCGGCCAGAAGGGGATGCGGAGCTTCGCGGCCGGGATGACCGCCAGCCCGGCCATCGCGGCCGCCGTGGCCGTGGCCATCGCGGCGTGGCGGCGCGATGCGTTTCCGGCGGCGGCGCCGTTTCTCCTGCTCTGGACGATCGCCCCCGCGGTGGCCTACTGGCTCAGCGTCCCGGTCGGGGCGCGCGTGCGCCAGCTGAGCGATCACGAGCGCATGGTATTGCGGCGGACGGCGCGCAAGACCTGGCGCTATTTCGAGACCTTCGTCACCGAAGCCGACGGCTGGCTGCCGCCCGACAACTTCCAGGAGAGCGAAGAGGCGACCCGTCTCGCGCGCCGCACGTCCCCCACCAACATCGGCATGGGCATGCTGTCGGCGCTGGCCGCGCACGACCTCGGCTACCTGTCGACCGACGTCCTGCTTCAGCGCCTGGACGCGACGCTGCGAACGCTCGAAAGCCTCGAACGATACCAGGGACACTTCCTGAACTGGTACGACACCGCGACCCGGGCGCCCCTGCACCCCCGCTACGTCTCGACCGTCGACAGCGGCAACCTGGCGGGCGCGCTGCTCGCCGCGGCCCAGGGCCTGCTCGAGATCGAACAGAAACCGCAGACGCGCGGGCAACGGCTCGCCGGGCTGGCCGACGCGGCCGACCTGCTCGCGGCCGCGACCTCGTCGAGCGGCGCGGGATTGGGACCCCGGCAAAGCGTCATCGAGATCAATCGCCTGGCTCGCGCCATGGCGGCGGCGGCGCGCCTCGCCGACCCGGACGAGGCCCTTGCGGCGACGCGCGCGCTCGCACCGCCCCTTTCGGGCGCGGCCGCGGGGCTCACCGAGCCGGTAGCGTCCGACCTCGCAAACGACCCGGTCTACTGGTGCCAGGCGGTGCTCGAGGCGGTGGCCGGGCTCGCCGCCGACCAGTCCGTTCCGGCCGAGTCGCTGCGAACGCTCGCCGGCCGCATGTCGGCGGTTGCCGACGCCATGCGCTTCGACTTCCTCTACGACGTCCGACGGCGCATCTTCTCGATCGGCTACCGCCTCGGCGACGCCGACGGTGCGGGACGACTCGACGTCGCCTTCTACGATCTGCTGGCGTCGGAGGCGCGGCTGGCGAGTTTCGTCGCCATTGCGAAGGGCGACGTGCCGCAACACCACTGGTTTCACCTCGGACGTCTCGTCACCAACGTGGACGGCCGTGCCACCTTGATGTCCTGGGGCGGCACCATGTTCGAGTACCTGATGCCGCAGCTCCTCATGCGGAACTTCCCCGGAACGCTGCTCGATCAGAGCTGCCGCGCGAGCGTCCGACGGCAGATCGAATACGGCCGCCAGCGCGGTGTGCCGTGGGGGATCTCGGAGTCGGCGTACGCGTTCACCGACCGGGAGGGCAACTACCAGTACCGGGCGTTCGGCGTGCCCGGTCTTGGCCTGAAGCGCGGCCTCGTCACCGATCTGGTCATTGCGCCCTACGCCACGGCGCTGGCCAGCCTCGTCACACCCGCGGCCGCAGCCGAGAACCTGGAGCGGCTGGCCGGCCTGGGTCTCGAGGGGCGCTACGGCTTTTACGAGTCGCTGGACTACACCCCCCGCAGCCGCGACGTCGACACGCCGGCGGACACGGCCGCGCGCCCCGTCGTGGTCCGTGCCTACTTCGCGCACCACCAGGGCATGTCGCTCGTCGCGCTGGCGAACGTCGTCTGCCAGGATGTCTTCGTTTCGCGCTTCCACTCCGATCCCCGGATCCAGGCCACTGAGCTGCTGCTCCAGGAGCGCGTGCCGCGCGAGGCCATCCTGTCGGCGCCGCGCCCGGCCGAGAGCACGACGGCGCCACCCGAGTTCCCTGTGTACGCGTCGAGGCAGTTCCGATCGCCGCACACGACCAGCGTCCACACGCATTTCCTCTCGAACGGGCGCTACACCACGGCGGTCACGAATGCCGGTGGCGGTTACAGCATGTGGCGCGATGTCGCGATCACCCGCCGGCGCGAAGACCCCACGTCCGACGCCGGCGCCCAGTACGTCTACCTGCGCGATCCGTGGTCGAGCCGGGTCTGGTCGGCCACCCATCAGCCCGTCTGTCAGGAGCCCGACCAGTTCGAGGCGACCTTCGATCTCGACAAGATCACGTTCCGCCGGCGCGATACCGACATCGAAACCCAGCTCGAGATCACCGTGTCGTCGGAAGACGACGTGGAGGTGCGGCGACTGACGATCACCAATCGCAGCGCTCACACCCGCGAGATCGAGGTGACCAGCTACGCCGAGATCGTCCTGGTGCGGCCCGAGGACGACTTCGCGCACCCGGCCTTCGGCAAACTGTTCATCGAAACCGAATTCGATCCGCAGAGCGCCGGCCTGCTGTTCAGCCGTCGCCCGCGTGGGGCCGACGAGTCGCCGCTCGTCGGCTTTCACGTGCTCGGCGTGCACGGCCCGCGACTCGGGGGTGCGGTCGAGTGGGAGACGGATCGGGCGCGTTTCATCGGCCGCGGACGCTCGCCGGCCAATCCGATTGTTCTCGACGGCCGCGCGCTGTCGGGCACGTCCGGCGCGGTGCTCGACCCGATCGGCGCGCTGCGCGAGCGTATCAGGCTCCCACCCGGCGCCCGTGTCCGCGTGGCGTTTGCCACCGGAGTGGCGCCGGATCGGACCGCCGCGCTGGCGCTGGCACGAAAGTACCGCGACGGCAGCGCCGCCGCGCGCGCCTTCTCGATGGCCTTCACCCACGTTCACATCGCGCTGCAGCACCTGGGGCTCAGCGACGAGCAGGCGATGCTCTTCGATCGCCTGGCGTCGCGCGTCTTCGGCTCGGACATGTCGTGCATCAGCCCCGCCGACCTGGCCGCCAGCACGCTCGGCCAGCAGAGTTTATGGGGCCAGGGCATTTCCGGGGACCTGCCGATCGTGCTGCTGCGCGTCGCCGAGGTGGCGTCGCTGCCGCTCGCGCGGCAGCTGCTCCACGCGCAGGAGTACTGGCGCGTCAAGGGGCTGCGCGCCGACGTGGTCATTCTGAACGAGCACGCGGCGGACTATCTCGACGAGATGCAGAACCTGCTCACCGCGCTGGTGCAGGAGCCCCCCTCGGCGGGCTGGCTCGGCAAGCCGGGGGGCATGTTCCTGCTGCGCGCCGACGGGATGGCGGAGGCCGACCGACGCCTGCTGTCCGCGGTGGCCCGGGTCATCCTGTCCGGCGGCCTCGGCGATCTGGAGTCGCAGCTGGAGCGCCCGGCTCCGTGGCTGTACGACGAACACGACGTTCCCCGGTCCGCGGACCTCCGCGCGCCGAAGCCGGCTGCCACGCCGGTCACCGTTCCGGCGCTCGTAATGGAGAACGGGTTCGGCGGGTTCACCCGCGACGGCCGCGAGTACGTCGTCGTGCTCGACGGCGAACGCGAGACGCCGCTGCCATGGTCCAACGTCCTGGCGAATCCCGGGTTCGGGACCATCGTGAGCAGCTCCGGATCGGCCTTCACCTGGGCCGGCAACAGCCGTGAAAACCGGCTGACGCCCTTCGCCAACGATCCGCTGACCGATCCGACCGGTGAAGCCCTCTTCCTGCGGGACGAAGACTCGGGCGTGGTGTGGGGAGCCACCCCGGCACCGCTGCCCCGGCGCCCGGACGGTGGCCGGTGGGTCATCCGCCACGCGGCCGGGGTCACCCGGTACCAGCATGCCGTGGGCGGTTTGGTGCAGGAACTGGCGGTGTTCGTGGCGCCGGAGGATCCGGTGAAGCTGGCGGTGCTGACGCTGACCAACGACACGGATGAACGGCGTCGCCTCAGCGTGTTCGGATACGTCGAGTGGTGCCTGGGGCCGCCGCGCAGCGGCGAGCGGCGGTTCGTGGTCACCGAGATGGACGAGGCGACCGGCGTGATGCTGTCGCGCAACACCTACAACGCGGAATTCCGTGACTCGACGGCGTTCTGGTGCGCGACCGAGGCGCCGCATTCTCACACCGCAGATCGCACGGAGTTCGTCGGCCGCAACCGCACGCCGGGCGCGCCGGCGGCGCTGTTCCGCCAGCGGCTCGCCGGCCGCACCGGCGCCGGGCTCGACCCGTGCGGCGCGCTGCAGCTCGTGATGGAACTCCAGCCCGGCGCCACCCGCCGCGTGGCGTTCGTCCTGGGCCAGGGGCGCGATCGCCCGCACGCGCTGGAGCTGGCGGCGCGCTACGCCTCTCTCGAGCAGGCGGAGGCGACGCTCGCCGCGGTTGAGCGCATGTGGGACGAGTCGCTCGGTGCCGTGCAGATCCGGACCCCCGACGATTCGTTCGATCTCATCGTGAATCGCTGGCTGCTCTACCAGACGCTGACCTGCCGCGTGTGGGCGCGGTGCGGGCCTTACCAGCCGGGGGGCGCTTTCGGCTTCCGCGACCAGCTCCAGGACGTGCTCGCGCTGCTGTACGTGCGACCCGACCTGTGCCGGGCGCACCTCCTGCACGCCGCCTCCCGGCAGTTCGTCGAGGGAGACGTGCAGCACTGGTGGCACCCGCCAAGCGGGCGCGGAACCAGAACGCGCTGCTCCGACGACATGCTCTGGCTGCCATACGTCGTCGCCGGCTACGTGTCGCACAGCGGCGACGAGTCGGTGCTGGATGAACCGGTGGCGTTTCTCGAGGCGCCGCCGCTCGACGCCGGCCAGTCGGAGACCTACCTGTTGCCGCGCGTGTCGTCGGAAACGGCCTCGCTCTTCGAGCATTCCGTGCGCGCGATCACGCACGCCATGAAGTACGGCGCGCACGGTCTTCCGCTCATCGGGTCGGGAGACTGGAACGACGGCATGAATCGCGTCGGCCACGCCGGCCGGGGCGAGAGCGTGTGGCTCGGCTGGTTTCTCGTGGCGGTGCTGAACGACTTCGCTCCGATCTGCGAGAGCCGCGGACGCATCGATCTGGCCCAGCGCTACCGCGACGAGGCGCGCTGGCTGACCGGCATGCTGGAACTGGCGTGGGACGGCGACTGGTATCGGCGCGCCTACTTCGACGACGGCACGCCGCTCGGGTCGGTGCAGAACGAGGAATGCAAGCTCGATTCGCTGACGCAGTCATGGGCCGTGCTCTCCGGGACGGCGCAGCCCCGCCGCGCCGAGCGCGCCTTGAACGCCGTGCGCGCGCACCTGGTACGGCGCGACGCGCAGATCGTGTTGCTGCTGACACCGCCGTTCGATCGGATGGCGCACGATCCGGGCTACATCAAGGGGTACCTGCCAGGCGTCAGGGAGAACGGCGGCCAGTACACGCACGCCGCGATCTGGACGGTGATCGCGCTGGCGCGCCTCGGCATGGGCGACGAGGCGATGGAGCTGTTCCACCTGATCAATCCGATCAACCACATGCGAACGGCGGAAGACACGGAGCGCTATCGCGCGGAGCCCTACGTCGTCGCGGCCGACGTCTACGCGCACCCGATGCACGTCGGACGCGGCGGGTGGACGTGGTACACGGGCTCGGCGGGATGGATGTACCAGGCTGCCGTTCAGGCGCTCCTCGGCATCCGTCGCCACGGCGCGACCGTGAGCGTCAACCCCTCCATTCCCACGATGTGGCCGCAGTATTCGCTCGACTGGAAGGTCGGCGGCACGCGTTATCGCTTCACCGTGTCGAATCCCAACCACGTGTCGGGCGGAATCGCCTCGGCGGAGCTCGATGGCGCCGCGGTCGATGCCCGCGCCATTCCGCTCGAGGACGATGGCGGGGAGCACGAGGTGAGGATCGTGCTCGGCGCCAGCCCGCAGGCCGGCATGCCATGATCCGGCAGGTCCTGTCGACGAACCCTGTTGTCGGGCCCCCCCGCCATTTGCGCCGTGGCCGGCACGAAAAAGGTTCTATCGCGTCGACGGAAGAAGAGGAACACAGAGGCGCAGAGCTCACAGAGGCGCACAGAGAACACGTCTTACGGCTCGCAGCGGAATAGGCGGCGAAGACGACTGAAACACACGGCGGACGGGGCGTTGCGCAGCCGTCCAGCTCCGTGCGTCTCTGTGCCCCCTGTGTCTCTGTGTTGGAAGTTCTATCGCTCAGAAGAGGAACACAGAGGCGCAGAGCTCACAGAGGCGCACAGAGAACACGTCTTACTGCTCGCAGCGGAATAGGCGGTGAAGACGACTGAAACACACGGCCGCCGGCTGCCCCGTCCGCCGTGCCGCGCGTCGCGCGGCGGAGGTCAGGCGGGATCCCGACGGCAAGCAGCGCAGCCGGCGGTTCTGCTTGCCGTCGGGGTCCCGCGTGACCTCCCACGGGCCGGCCTTAAGGCCGGCCCCGGCGGACGGGGCGTTGCGCGGCCGTCCAGCTCCGTGCGTCTCTGTGACCTCTGTGTCTCTGTGGTTGAATCTGCCCTTCACGAACCCTGCAGACGGCGCCGGCGACGCGGCGCGCGAGAGAGCGTGTTGGGGAGTCCGAGGGGCGACGCCCCTCGGGTAAGTCTAGAAGCGAAACGAATACTGAAACTTCGCGGAGACCTTGCGGTCCTCCGGCCTGAAACGAAGGTTGCCCTCGTCCTCCTGGATCCACCCCTGGTTGAAGGCGACAAACAGGTCGTTGCCCGGTTGCAGCGTCCAGCGCACGCGACTCTGCCAGCCCAGGTTCCTCGACCGGTTGTCGTACTGGACCAGATTCGACAGC